>JAVJQK010000090.1 GCA_040218145.1 Sandaracinaceae bacterium
ACAACAGCAGATCCAGGTCGTGCATGAAGTCGCTGACGTTCTCGTCCGGCACCGACGCGACCATGTGGAAGTGCGTCGACATCACCACCATCACGTGGATCTTCACCCCGTGCCTCTGCGCGAAGAGCGCGAGGTAGTAGCAGACGAGGTCGTTCAGCGCGCCGTCCGGCCGGAGCAAGAACCTCCGCCCCTCCACGCGCCGCGTGATCGCGTAGACGGCGTTCGGCTCGATGTAGCGCGGCGGGGTCACGCCCGACGCCACCGCACCCGTCATGCCGATGCCCCATCAAGCAATTCCGAGCACTTACGAGCGCGGATCGGCGGGGGTGGCGGGCACGGGGGTGGCGGACGCCGGCCGCGAGGGGGGTCCAGGCGAGGCTCAGGGCGCGACCGTCGCCCGGATGAACGAGACCAGCCGATCGAGGACGGAGTCGGGGATGGTGTGTCCGCCCTCGAACGGGACGAACGTGACCTCGGTCCCCCCGCGCTCGAAATGCCCCCGAAGCCGCTCGGCGGCGTCGAAGCGCAGCAACGGATCGCCGCGGCCGTGGCTCATGAACACCGCACGGGGTGCGCGCTCCATGCGTGACCGCCAGCGGGCCTCGTCCACTGGTCCCCCGCTCATGATGA
Organism: Sandaracinaceae bacterium; assembly: GCA_040218145.1. Lineage (GTDB taxonomy): Bacteria > Myxococcota_A > Polyangia > Polyangiales > Sandaracinaceae > JAVJQK01. Next base: position 631 of record JAVJQK010000090.1, read on the forward strand.
CCAACGCCGCGGGCCTCTCGCTCCACTCCAGCGACGCCGCCGTCGCGAGCATCGCGCCCTGGCTGAAGCCCGCGAGCACCGTCCGCGAGGGCTCGATCCGACCGCGCGCGTGAAGCCGCTCGAGCAGCGCGATCAGGTCGCGTCGCGCCTCCGCGAGCCCGGGCGGCGTCTCCTCGCCGCGATCGGTGGGCCGACGCAAGCCCTCCGGGTCGATGGGCCACCACGCGCGACCGGTCGGGGGACGCTCGAGCGGCGCCGCCGGCACCGCGACTCGCACCCCCGCGCGGCGTCGCAGATGCCCAGCGAGCGGCACCAGGTCGTCGCCCGGCGCCCCCCAGCCGTGGAGCAACACGACCACTGGCGCCTCGCCCTCCTCCGGGCCCGCCCAGCGCACGGAGAGCTCACGCGCGCTCGGTTCCGCGCCGAGCCGCGTCGGCTCGGCCTGGCGCTCGCCACCGCAACCCAGCAGCAGCGAGAGCGACGCGGCCGCGAGCGTCGCCCCCTTCACTCTTCCGGCTCGGGCCGCGGCGGGGGATCGCGCGGCGCGTCCTCGCGGATCGAGTAGCGCACGAGGGAGCGCAGGATCTCGTTCCGCTGCAGGTTCCCGACCAAGCGCTTGATGTCCTCGTAGATCGACGGGTCGACCAGCAGCCCCCCGAGCGTCCCGCGGCCCGCGCGGACGTCGGCCGTGATCGCGCGGAGGTCGGCGCTCATCTGCGTGAGGTTGGTGATCAGGTCCCCCGCCTCGTCGCCGTAGAGCAGCTCGTGTGCGTTGTTGTCGCCAGTCCGCACGTCTCGGAGGATCGTCGCGACCTCGCCCGCCGCCCCGGCGAGGCTCGTGAGCAGAACCACGCCCTGCTCGCCGTAGATCACCTCGTGCGCGGTGCCGTCGCCCCGCTCGACCTCGTGCACGATGCGCCGCACGCCGGCCACGGTGCGGTTCAGCTCGTTCGACGTGCTCCGGATGCTCCGCAGCGAAGTCTGCACGTCGTCCGCCATCGAAGGGTCCGTCATCAGCCGCCGCACCGTGCCGTCGTTCTCGTGCACCAGCCGCGTGATGACGGCCAGGTTGTGCACGATGTCACGCACGTCCTGTTGCGTCTGCTCGTTGTCGAGCGTCTCCGCCAACCCCTCGGTCGCGCGGTTGACGTTGCGCATGATGCCCTCGGCGTCGCGCCCCGTGTCCCCGAGGAACGAGGTCAACAAGGACTCCTGGCTCGTAGGGATCGTCGCCCCCTCCGCCAGCGGATCGCCCTGCCCGACCGTGATGTCGACGAGCTGATCGCCGAGCAGCCCCTTGCTGCCGATGCTCGCGGTGCTCCCGTCCCGCACGAACGCCGAGGAGTCGTTCGCGACGCGCATGCGCACGCGGATGACCCCGGTCTGCTCGAAGCTGACCTCCTCGACCGTGCCGACGTCGATGCCCGCGATGCGAACGGGGCTCCCGGCGCGCAGGCCGTCGACGCTGTCGAACTCGGCGAAGTACTCCACCTTCGACGCGAACATCGCGCTGCGGTTGCCGATCACGAAGACCAGCACCCCGCCGACGATCAGGGCGGCGGTGACGAAGATACCGACTCTCAGCTCGCTCGAACCCTCGTCCATCGGTCACCCACCGTAGCGAAGTAGGGTCTCGGTGTCGTCCACCTCGGGCGCGTTGCCCTCGATGAAGTCGCGCACCCTCTGGTCGTCGCAATAGCGCATCTCGTCCGGTGTGCCCTCGAAGATCACGTATCCGCGGTCGATCATCGCGATGCGGTCGCTGATCCGGAACGCGCTCGGCATGTCGTGCGTGACGACCACGGTGGTCACCTCGTAGCGATCGTTGAGCTCGACGATCAGGTCCGTGATGTGCGCCATCGCCTCCGGATCGAGGCCGGTCGTCGGCTCGTCGTAGAGCAAGACCTCCGGCCGGAGCGCGATCGCGCGCGCCAGGCCCACGCGCTTGCGCATCCCGCTCGAGAGGCTCGCCGGCGACATGTCGGCGATGCCCGGGAGCCCGACGTCCTCCAGACACTCCTCGACGCGCGCGTCGATCTCCTCCTCGGTCGGCCGCGCGTGCTCCCGCATCGGATACGCGATGTTCTCCCGCACCGAGATCGAATCGAAGAGCGCCGCCCCCTGGAACAACATGCCGATGCGACGCCGCACGTCGGTCATCTGCCGCTCCTTCAGCCCGCTGATGACGTCGCCGTCGAAGCGAATCTGGCCCCCGTCGACCGGGAGCAGACCGATCAGAAGCTTGAGCATGACGCTCTTGCCCATGCCCGAGCCGCCGATGATGGTCAGCGCCTCGCCCTCCTGGATCTGCAGATCGAGGCGCTCGTAGACCACCTTGGGTCCGAACGACTTCTGCACTCCATCGAACTCGATCAGCGCCACGGCGGCGGAGTTATAGGCCCGACACCCCCAGAGAGAAAGCGGACCCGCTCCGCCCCCCGTGGTACGGCTCCGACGTGCTCCTCCCACGCGCGGCTTGGCTGGTCTGTGCGTTCGCCTTCGGGTGCGCAGGGGAGCCGTCCGACTCGGCGCGCGTGCGACGCGCGGTGGAGGCGCACGCGGAGGACTTCGCGCGCTACGACCGCTGGGCCCGACGCCTCGGCCTCGCCGACAGCGCCTTCCGCTCCGAGGAGGCGCTCGCGGAGGCGGCGTTCGCGCCCATCCGACGCGATCGCGACATCGCGGCCGTGTGGCTCGTTCGCGAAGGGCCGGACGCGCGCGCGCTCCGTCACCCCGAGGACGCGCCCGACCTGCCGGGCGGCGGCTGGGTGACGGTGGTGACCGAGCCGCTCGGCCCGCTCGAGGCACAGCAGACGAGCCTCACCGTCGGCGGCGAGGCGCGCGACGCGATCCTGGTCCGTCGCAGCCGCCCCACCCAGGGCGACGCCACGCTGCACGTCACCATCGCCTTCGCGCGCCCACCGCGCGCAACGCCCTGATCAGCGCGGCGTCCGGAGCTCGCGCTGGAGCACGAGCCCCCGCAACACCTGATGCGCGATGCGAGCCTGGAAATCGTCCGCGAAGATCCGCTCCGACTCGGGCTCCCCGCCCGCCTCGCGCCGGACCTCGGATCGCGGGGTGAGCTCCTGCACCTCGCCCTCCTCCGCCTCGGTGTCCGACTCGAGGTGGCGCTCCAGGCTCGCCTCGCTGAAGCGCTCGATGGCGCGCTGGACGAGCTCGCGCGAGGTGGCCTCGTCGAGCTGCTCCACCTCGACGTCCGGCTCGATGCCGTGTGCCTGGATCGAGCGCCCGCTCGGCGTGTAGTAGCGCGCCACCGTCAGCTTCAGCGCCGAGCCGTCGGGGAGCTCGATGATGTTCTGCACGCTCCCCTTCCCCCAGGTGTCGCTGCCGACGACGATCGCCCGCCCGTGATCGCGCAGCGCGCCGGCCACGATCTCCGCCGCGCTCGCGGTGAAGTTGTCGACCAGGACGACCATCGGCCAGCGCGGTCGCGTCCCCGTCCGGTGCGCGCGCGCCTCGCTCAGCAGCTGCCCGCCGCGACCGCGCGTCGAGACGATCACGCCCGACTCGAGGAACTCGTCGCTGACGCGCACCGCCTCGTCGAGCAGCCCGCCCGGGTTGCGACGCATGTCGAGGAGCACGCCACGCACGCCGCCGGAGCTCGCAGTGCGCTCCACCGCCGCGTCGAGCGCCCGCCGCACCTCGTCCGTCGTGGTGCTCTGAAACGACTTGATGCGCAGATGCACGATGCGGTCGGGCAGGATGCGCGCCTCGACCGCCTCGATGCGCACGATCTCCCGCGTGAGCGTCATGCGCAGCGCTTCGTCCTCGCCCTCGCGGCGAATCGAGACCTGCACCTCGGTGCCGGGCTCCCCGCGCATGAGGCGCACCGCGTCGGAGATCGGCATGTCGCGGGCGCGACGACCGTCGAGGGTCAGGAAGCGATCTCCCGGCTGGATCCCCGCACGATCGGCCGGCCCACCGGAGAAGACCCCGTGCACGGTCAGCCAACCGTCCCGGACGTCGATCTCCACGCCCACCCCACCGAAGCGCCCCTGGGTGTCGGACGTCAGGATCCGATACTCCTCGGGATCCATGAAGGTGCTGTGCGGGTCGAGCGTCTCGACCATCCCGCGGATCGCGCCGTAGATCAGCTCGTCCTGATCCGGCTGCTCGACGTGCACAGCCTCGATGTGACTGAGGGCCCGCGCGAAGATCGCGAGGTTGGCGTAGGGCGAGGCGCGGCCCTCGGTGGCGAAGGCCCGCTCGACGGCGCCCAGGGTGAGCGTGGCCACGAACGCACCTGCGAAGGTGGCCAGGATCAGGGCGGCGCCACGGGTACGAAGTAGGGACATCGCGGCAAGAATGCCGCCTGCGCGTCTGCGGAGCCACCGCGGCGTGCCATTGACACGAGGCGACCGGGTTGGGTAGGACTCCAAGCGACACTGTCGTGTAGCTGCGCACATGTGTGCACGGGCGGTGGCGGAGGTTCGACGATGGCCGGGAGCGACAAGCGGAAGCAGAGCCTGTACATCCCGCAGGCGATGCTCGAGGAGATCAACCGAGAGATGGACCGGCTCGACCGGTCGCGCTCCTGGATCGTGCAGCGCTGCATCAAGATCGCCCTGCCCGAGATCAAGAAGCTCCCGTCGGTCAACGACATCGACGACGACGACCGAGACGAGGACGAGTGAGGCGGCCAGCTCTCGCGTAGCGAAAGCGCGACCCGCCGTAGTCGAGAGGGGGGCCCCATTGGCGCTCTGCCCAATGGGGGGGACCTGCGTTCAGGCACTCCGGCCAAACAAGGCGGCCAGCTTTCGCGAGAGCGAAAGCGCGAGCCGCAGGGCCCCCACCGCCCCGTCGGTGGGGTCGGCGTGTGAGCGCGCGGAGCGCGCGAATCGCCGTAGTCGAGAGGGGGGCCCCATTGGCGCTCTGCCCAATGGGGGGAGGGCCTGCGTTCAGGCACTCCGGGCAAACAAGGCGGCCAGCTCTCGCGAAGCGAGAGCGCGAGCCGCAGGGGCCCCAGCGCCCCGTCGCTGGGGTCGGCGACCGAGCGCGCGGAGCGCCGTAGTCGGGAGGGAGGGGGGCCCCATTGGCGCTCCGCCCAATGGGGGGAGGGCCTGCGTTCAGGCACTCCAACGAGAACAGGCGGCCAGCTCTCGCGAAGCGAGAGCGCGAGCCGCAGGGGCCCCAGCGCCCCGTCGCTGGGGTCGGCGACCGAGCGCGCGGAGCGCGCGAATCGCCGTAGTCGGGAGGGGGGCCCCATTGGCGCTCTGCCCAATGGGGGGAGGGCCTGCGTTCAGGCACTCCGGGCAAACAAGGCGGCCAGCTCTCGCGAAGCGAGAGCGCGAGCCGCGGGGCCCCCACCGCCCCGTCGGTGGGGTCGGCGTGTGAGCGCGCGGAGCGCGCGAATCGCCGTAGTCGGGAGGGGGGCCCCATTGGCGCTCCGCCCAATGGGGGGAGGGCCTGCGTTCAGGCCCTCCAACAAAGGACAGTGACTCGGTCCGCTCGCGCTCCTGCGTAATTGCGCTAAGGCACCCGGTCATGGAGTACGACCGGCAGGGCTTCGCGAGCGCAGAGGATGGGACGCGCCTCTTCTGGGGCGCACGTGGCGAGGGCCCCACGGTGGTGCTCAACGACGGCATCGGCTGCGACGGCTTCGCCTGGAAGTACCTCCAGCCTCACCTCGCCGAGACCCACCGCGTGCTGCACTGGCACTACCGCGCGCACGGTCGTAGCGGGCTGCCCGTGGACCCCGCGCGCATCGACGTGCCGGCCCACGCCCGCGATCTGCTGAGCGTGCTCGACGCGCACGAGGTGGACGAGGCGATCCTGGTCGGCCACAGCATGGGGACCCAGGTGGCGCTCGAGGCCCAGCGCCTCGCCCCCTCTCGGGTGCGCGCGCTGGTGCTCATGTGCGGCAGCTACGGCCGGGTCACCGCCACCTTCCACGGCAGCGACATGCTCAAGCAGGTCCTCCCCGGCATCCTGGAGGCGGTCGAGCGTCGCAAGGGCCTCGCCCGCGCGCTCTGGGGTCGCATCCCGGCCAAGCTGGCGTTCCACATCGCGCGCCTCTCCAAGGAGGTCGACGCGCTCGCCATCCGGGAAGAGGACTTCCGGCCCTACATGGAGCACGTCGCCGCGATGGACCCGCAGATCTTCCTCGCGATGCTCCGCCACGCGGGGGAGCACACCGCGGAGGACATCCTGGAGCGCATCGCCGTGCCGACCCTGGTGGTCGCCGCCGAGCGCGACACGTTCACGCCGCCGGCCCTCGCGGAGCACATGGCCGAGGTGATCCCGGGCGCGGAGCTCTTCCTGCTGCGCGGCGCGAGCCACGCCGCCCCGATCGAGCAGCCCGTGGCGATCCAGCTGCGCCTCGACAAGTTCGAGCGCGAGCGCCTCTCCGCCCGCGCCAGCGCCGCCAACGCGTGACGGCGGCGCGCGGATGAGCTCCCGCGCTCAGAACTCGATACGGAAGAGCTGCTGGCCGACGAGGACCATCGACCCCGCGTCGACGGTGGCGTCGCTCTCGAGGCGCAGGAAGGTGCCGTTGGAGCTCCCGACGTCCGTCAGGTAGATGCGTCCGCCCTCGCCGTGGATGCGCGCGTGCAGGCCCGAGACGTAGCCGTCGTCCGGGAAGAGGATGTCCCCGCGCTCGCGGCCCAGGTGGAGGCCCTCCGCCGGCACCGCGTAGCAGTTGCCAAGCGTCTCGCGCCCGGTGACCAGGCAGATGCGGCCGACGAGCCCCTCGCGCGGGCTCCCCATCTTCTCCACACCGTCGGGCCCCGCGTCGGGCTCGGACAGGCGCTCGAACCGGATGATCTCCTGGCCGACGCGGAAGACGGTCCCGTCCTTCAGCTCGACCGGCTCCTCGGCCATGATCCGCCGGTAGACGCCGTTGAGGCTGCCGAGGTCGCGCACCGTCACGCGGCCGCCGCCGAAATGGAAGCTGGCGTGGCGCGGGGACAGGTACGTGTCGCTCGCGAACTGCGGCATCGTCTCGCGGCCCACGATCGAGCCGTCGCTGATGGAGACCGAGTCGCCCTCGGTGCCGTCGGGACGGATGAGGACCAGCGTGCCGTTGCCGCCGCCCGAGGGGGCGGGAGCGGGCGCCGCGGGCGCAGGGGCAGGCGCGGCGTCTTGCAACGGATGACCGCACGAGCCGCAGAACTTGAAGTTCTTGTTGTTGCTCGTCCCGCACTTGGCGCACGGAACCTGCGCGCCTCCGGCCGCGGGCGCGCCGTTGCCTCCCGGCGCCGGGGACGGCCCACCGAAGCCACCGGACGGCGCCGCCGGCGCAGGGGCCGCAGCCGGGGAAGGCGCCGCGGCCGGGGAAGGCGCCGGCGCAGGTGCCGCAGCCGGGGAAGGCGCCGCGGCCGCTGGAGCGGGCGCAGGCGCGGCCGCTGGAGCCGGGGCGGATCCGGCCGCTGGAGCTGGAGCGGGTGCCGGAGCGGGTGCCGGGGCGGGCGCAGGGGCCGCAGCCGGGGGCGGCCCCGCAGCGGCGCCACCGAATTGAGGTGCGGGAGCAGGAGACGGAGCCCCACCTCCCGCGACGGGCGTACCGCCGGGGGGTGTCGGAGCGTTGAAGCTCTTCGGCTGCTCGGCGTTCCGAGGCAGCTCGGCTCCGCACCCGAGACAGAACTTGTAGTGGTCCTGATTCTCCTTGCCGCAGCGAGGGCAGACGATCACGGAGGATCTCCTTCTGTTGGCCGAGGCCGCAGGGACGGCGAAACCGTGCGGACGATACCGGCCCGCGGGCGGAATGGTCAAGGATTCCCGGGAGGCCAATGGCTTTTCGCCACGCCCGCCATCCCTTATGCTTCCGAACGTCGACCCAGCCGCCCCGCGCGCCCACCGCGTCCCGCTGCGCTCCGGCGCTCCCGCATCATGACCCAACCCTCCGGCGAGCCGCGAGCCGAGCCCGAGCCCGATGACCCGTGGATCGGACGGACCATCGCGCAGAAGTTCACCCTGTCGGAGCAGATCGGCGAGGGAGCGATGGGCCGCGTCTACCGGGCCGAGCACGTCTCGCTCGGCAAGCCCGTGGCCATCAAGGTGCTCCACCGCCACCTCGGCGGCGACCCGCGCATCGCCAAGCGATTCCACCGCGAAGCGCGCGCCGCGAGCCGCCTCTCGCACCCGAATTCGCTGCAGATCATCGACTTCGGCGAGGCGGGCGACGGCACCCTCTTCATCGCGATGGAGCTGCTCGAGGGGGAGGACCTGCAGACCCTGATCGACCACGACGCGCCCCTGTCACCGCGTCACATCGGCGAGATCATGACCCAGATGCTCCGCGCCCTCGACGAGGCGCATCACGCGGGCATCATCCACCGGGACCTGAAGCCCGAGAACCTGGTGGTGATCCAGACCCGCGGCGGTGGGTTCCGGGTCAAGGTCTGCGACTTCGGGATCGCGAAGATCACCGAGTCCGAGGGCAAGAGCACCGCGATCACCAAAGATGGCTACGTCTGCGGCACGCCCGAGTACATGGCCCCCGAGCAGGCGCGAGGCGACGCGATCGATCCGCGCGCGGACCTCTACTCGGCGGGGGTGGTCCTCTACCACCTGCTCTGCGCCAAGGTGCCGTTCTCGGCCGAGACCGCGCTGGGCATCATCACCAAGCACCTCATGGAGCAGCCCGTGCCGCCGCGCCGCGTGCAGCCGTCGTGGGGGATCCCGCGCGCGCTCGAGCGGGTCGCGCTCCGCGCTCTGGCGAAAGACCCCGACGAGCGCTGGCCGAGCGCGGCGGAGATGGGCGCGGCCGTCGAGTCCGCGGTGGACGCTCTGGGGGACCGCGCCGATGAGCGGTTGGGGCACGGCAGCTTCGCCGCGGCGGCCCTCGAAGACGACGACGATGAGGAGGCGCGCGAGGCGACGACCGAGGAGGCCATCCGCGCCGTCGTCCAGCCGGCGCGTGGGCACACGTGGCTCTACGCCCTCGCGGGCGCGCTGGCGCTGCTCGCCTTCGGCGTCTGGCTGTGGGCCCGGCCCACGGCTCCGGCGAGCTCTGCCGATCCGGTCGACCGCGCCGAGTCGCAGCCCCCGACCGAGCCGGAGCCGGCGGCGCCGACATCGGCGCGCGAGCCCGCCGCGGAGCGCCCCGCGGCGGAAGAGGTCGGCGCAGAGGGGGGCACGGCCGCGGAGGAGGGCACGGCCGCGGAGAGCGACGAGGAGAGCGACGAGGAGTCCGCGCCCATCGCCCGCCCACGAGCGACGGAGGCGCAGCGCCCCCGCGATCGCCCGCGCCCGGGGCCGCGCGATCCCACGCCGGCGCCCCCGACCACGCCCGATCCGTTCGACGACGGCCGCGACCGGATGAGCCGCGGCGACCTCCGCGGCGCCATCGCCGCCTTCGAGCGGGCCGCCCGTGCGCAGCCTCGGAACGCGCAGGTCCACCGCCAGCTCGGTCGCGCCTACATGCGCCTCGGCGACACACGACGCGGCGCCGACGCCTACCGGCGCTACCTCGCGCTCGCGCCCGACGCACCCGACCGGGCGATCATCGAGCGCCTGATCGAGTAGCGGAGCGTCGCTCAGGCGGTCTGTTCGACGCGCAGCAGCTGGTGGCCGACGAAGAGATAGTCGCCGTTGCCCAGCTCGCGTTCCTTGCCGAGACGCACGTACGTGCCGTTGCGCGAGCCGAGGTCCACGAGCGAGAACTGGCCGTCGCCGGCGAGCTCGACCTTCGCGTGGCTGCCCGACATGAAGACGTCGTCGGGGAAGTTCATGTCGCTGTCCTCGCGACCGATCTGCACGGCGTTCTCGCGCGCGCAGTAGACCATCCCGTCCTGGCCACCCGCGAGCACCTGGACCACCCGGAAGGGGCTCGGGCGCTTGGGCGAGGAGTAGAAATAGGTCTGATCGGGATCGGGCCCCGAGGTGTCCTTCGGCGTCGCCTCGAGCCGGAAGACCTGCTCTCCGCACAGGAAGTGATCGTTCGGCTTCAGCGGGTTGGGCTTCTTGATGCGCAGGTAGACGCCGTTGACGCTGCCCTCGTCCCGCACGAAGAGCTTGTCGCCGCGGTAGAAGAAGTTGGCGTGGCGCGGGCTGATCCACGGATCGGTCGGGAACGGGATCTGGGCGTCCGTCGTGCCCACGATGTGCTCCGTGCCCTGGAGGAGATAGCTCAGTCCGTCGGCCTCTTCGTTGCCGCGGATGAGGATCAGGCGCGCCTTGCCGGGCGCCTGCATGCTGCCGAAGAAGTCCACCTGGCGCTCGAGCACGTCCTTCGGGACGGTCGCGCCGCATGCACCGCAGAACTTGTGGCCCGACGGAACCGGGGTCGAGCACTCCTTGCAGACGTAGAACCTGGCTTGCTCCATCTCATCCTCCCGGGACGGCGCGGCGGCGTGCGCCGGCTCCGTGGGCTGCACTGGTTTGGGATGCGCCGTCGAAGATGGCGCGGCACTGCTGGGCGCGGACGGGCGCGAGAACAGGGCGAGGTCGTGCCCGCAGAGCGGACAGCGTTCCGTGCCCATCGGGCTGAACGTGTCGCAGCTGCCACACGAAATCCCGATGTCCTCTTCCATGACGATAACGTACCAAGACCCGACCGACGGGGTGTGGAATTCCCGGCCCCTGCTGCCAGCCCGATGGGCCAGCCCGTTCTGAGCCAGCCCGTTTTAAGCCAGCTCGGGTCCCGAGGTCAACGAATGCCCGACTCAGGCTCGGTGACCGCGCGAACCCGCGGGCTCGCGTCGCGTCGCGTCTGGGCCCGCGCGCGCTGCGCCGCTTCTCCCCCGGAAGCGATCAGCGACGCCGCGGCGGACGCTCGGACCCTCGGCTCCTCGTCGCGCGCCAGGGCCCGCTCCAGCGCCTCCAGATCCTGCGCGCTCGCCTCCACGCCGAGCGCCGCGGCGGCCGCCTGGCGCACGAAGGCGTAGGGGTCTTCGGTCAGCGCCCCCCGCAGAGCCGCCCGCGCCGCCTCGTCGCGAGACCGGCCCAGCGCCGCGGCCGCGCGCGTTCGCATCGACCAGTCACGATGTTCGCGCACGATCTCGGACAGCCGCGCCACCACGGCGCCGCTCGGCGTCCGGGTCGCCTCGGAGAGCGCGTCCAGCGCGGCGCGCTGCACCGACGCGGGCGGGCTCGACAGCGAGGCGGCCACCGCGCTCACCGCGTCGGGGTGGTCCAGGCGCGCGAGCAGGCGCACCGCCGCCACCCGCACCGCCGCGTCGAGGTGCGCGGCCGCCTCGACCAGCTCGTCCACCAGCCCGTCCCCGAGCTGGTCCAGCGCGCGCTCGGCGGCGCTGCGAGGCCCGTCCGGCCAGGCGTCGAGATCGGCGGTCAGAGGCCCGAGGGACAGCCCGTGTGCGCGCGCGCCGAGCACGTCGAGGGCCGGGAGGGCTCGCTCGACCGGACCGCGCAGGGCGAGGGAGGCCGCCTCTTCGAGCGCGGGCGCCCACGCCGAGAGATCTTCCACTGGCGGCAGCGCCGCGTCTTCTGCCCGCACGACACGCAGCACGTAGTCGCGCACGCGCTCGAAGGCGTGGGGGGCCGGCAGCTCGGCCGGCTCCTCGTCGTCGGCGCCTCCGTCGGCGCCTTCGTCGGAGCGCGCACGGAGCGCGAGCGCGGCCGCCCGGCGCAGCTGCGCGTCGGGGTCGAACAGCGCGCCGATGAGCGCGTCGCGTGCCTCGTCGCCGCCGATCCGCCCGAGGGCCTCGGCCGCGATCCGCGACGTCGCGCCGCCGCGCGTGCGGAGGACCTCGGCGAGGGCCGGCGCGTGTCGCGCGTCCCCCGCGCGTCCGAGCGCCCAGATGGAAGCATGCAAGATGTCTTCATCCGTGGCGCTCCGCACGACGCGCTCGAGCTCCGCGGCGGTGTCGCCGCTACGCCCCGACCCGGCGGCGGAGTGCAGGCCGAGCCCGATGGCCGCGTAGCCGACCACCTGCGTGTCGTCGCTGCGCTGGAGGCGCCGCAGGGCGCGCTCGGCCTCGCGCCCTCCCAGTCGCGCCAGGCTCCAGGCCGCGAGCCCGCTCAGGCGATGGTCATCGCCCTCCGCGAGCGCGACGAGGCGCCCGACCTCGGACGCGTCGGCGACCGCCCCGGCCGCGCGCAGCGCTTGCAACCGGCTCCCGAGGTCCAAAGCGGGGTTCTCGGCCACCGCGAGGAGCGGCGCGGCCGCGTTCGGGTTGCCGAGGTCGCCGAGGATGTCGAGGGCGACGCGTCGCTGGGACGGGTCCGCGTCGGCCAGGGCCTCGAGGAGCGGCTTGATCCCGCGCGTCCCGATCTGACGCAGCTCCTCGCGGGCCTCGGCCGCGCCCTCCCCTCCTCGCCGCGCGCGCAGGACGAGCGGGCCCGCGTACGCGTCGTAGAGCTCCACCACCATGCGCCGGAAGATGGGTCGCTGCGGGTGACCGAGGGCGAGCGGGAGCAGGTCGCGCTCGAGCTCCACGAGCGTGCCGGCGCCGAGGTTGATCTGGATCGAGGCGCGCGCCGCGCGCGAGACGAGGTCGTCGTCGGGCGTGATCCGGAGCACCTGGCGGTAGAGTCGATCGGCGCGCGCTGACTCGCCGCGCGCCAGGTAGAGCTCCGCGAGCTCGAAGTAGACCGGATAGAGGCGCTCGTTCAGCTCGAGCGCGCGCTGGTAGCTCGCGATGGCGCGCGGCATGTCCTGTCGCGCGCGGTAGAGGTCGGCCAGCCGTCGATGTCCCGACGCGTCGTCCGGGTTCCGCTCGACCGCCTCGGCCGCGTACCGCACCGCCTCCTCGTCCCGGTACAGGGCGAGGGCGTGCTCGGCCATCTGCTGGAGGTAGTGCGCCGCGCGCCGCGGATCGGCGTCGCGCAGCCGACGCAGCACGTCGATCGCGCCGGCGAGGTCGCCGCGGTGGCGTCGAATCCGCTCCAGGGCGAGCAGGCTCTCGACGTCCCCCGGCGCGATCTCGGCCACGCGCTCGAGCACACGCTCGGCCTGCGCCTGGTGCTGTGGGCCACGACGCCGGTGCGCCTCCGCCAGGAACCGGCCCGCCTCGGCGTCGGGCGACTCCGACGCGAAGCGGCGCTCGAGCTCGCGGATCTGGGTGGGCAGCTGACGAGTCCGCGACCAGATGCCGACGATCCGCTCGCGCGCCTCGCGACGCGCCACGCGGTCGTCCCCCGCCAGCTCGAGCACGCGCTGCCACTGCGCCTCCGCCGCGTCGTTCTGCCGGTTGCGCTCCAGCGCCGTGGCGAGCCCGCGCACGTGCCCGACCTCCTCGGGCTCGAGTCGGACCGCCTCGCGCCACTGCTCGATGGCCAGGGGCAGCAGATCGTGGTCGCCGTAGATCTGCGCGAGGGTGGCGTGGCCTTCGGCGCCGCGCTCGACCTCGAGCACGCGCCGCCAGGTGGCCAGCGCCGCCTCCCGCTCGCCTCGATCGAACTGGGAGGCGCCGAGCGCGATCACGTGCACCGGATCGCGCGGATCGATCCGCGCCAGCAGCTCGATCTCGCTGGCCGCCAGCGCCTCCTCGCCCCAGCGCGCGTACAGCTCGGCGAGCTGCTGGTGCAGGATCGGGTCGCGAGCGTGACGGCGCCCCGTGTCGCGCAGGAGCCGCAGCGCGTCCTCGCGGTGGTCCGTCTGCATCAGGAGCTGCGCCAGCTCGATCACGAAGCGCGGCTCGCGAGGCGCCTGTCGGATCAGCGCGCGGTACTCGTCGATGACGTCGTCGAGCCGCCCGGAGCGGCTCAGGAGCTGGATGATCCGGACGCGGGTGTCGATGTCTCGGGGGCGAGAGCGGAGGGCGCGCCGGTAGGCCTCGAGCGCCTCGGCGTCGTTGCCGAGCTCGTCCTCGATGCGCCCGAGCAGCTCGTTCGACTCGAAGCCGCGCCCCGCTTCGCCGCGCAGGCGCTCGGCGAGCGCGGGCAGCCGGTCGGTGCGGCGGTGCGCGAGCAGGAGCTGGTCGTAGATCTCCGCGCGGATCCCCGCCTGACGCCCCGCCAGCCGGAGCGCGCGATCGAGGGTCTCGATGCTGGCCTCGGGATCGGCGCGCTCGAGCTGGGCGCGCGACAGCTCGAGGAGGACGGGCGGCAGCACGCGGTTGTCACCACGGAGGGAGCGGATCACCCGCTCGTATTCTTCGACCGCGCGGTCCCACTCCCGCGCCGCCGACAACGCGCGGGCGTATTCGGCGCGCAGGTAGACGCTTCCGTCCCCGCCGCGGGCGAGCTCCTCGTAGAAGCCGCGCGCCGCCTCGAAGTCGTCCATCTCGAGGGCGAGCTGCGCCACCTCCCGGAGCAGCTCCTCGCGGGCGAGCCGCTCGCGGGTGCGCTCGAGCGCCTCCTCGTAGCGCTGACGCGCGGCGGCGGACGCGCCGGCCGCCCGCTCGATCTGCGCCAGCGCGATCCGGGGCGCAGCCTCTCGCGGGCGCAGCTCCGACGCGCGCTCGTAGGCGGCGCGCGCCTCGTCGGCGTGATTCTGTGCCTTGAAGATGTGCCCGATCATCATGCGCGGCGCGTAGGCCTCGCCGTCCGCCGCGATCTGCGCGCGGAGGTCTTCCACGAGCCGGTCGATGTTGCCGTCGCGCTCGCGATAGAGGTCCAGGAGGCGGCGGAACGCGAAGGTCTCCCGCGGATCCTGCTCGACGATGCGCCGGTAGCGCTGGATCAAGACATCGGCGCGCTCCGGGGCCTCGCGCTGCGGCCCCTGTGGCTGCGCCCGCTCGCCTCGCGGGCGGCGTCGCCCCTGCCCGCGCGCGGGGCGGCTCGGTCGGCGTGGGCGCGCGCGATCCCGCCCGCCACGCTGCCGGGTCAGGCCCCAGTCGTCCTGCGCGTGCGCGGTCGCCGGGACGGTCGGTAGGTCGGCGAGGCACAGCGCCCCCGCCAGCATCACGATCCACGGCCAACGCACCACGCGGTCAAGATAGCAACGCAGCGGCCCGGCGCCGCCCCGCGACGCGCTCGCCCGAGCGCGCCTCAAGGTTGGCAGAAGAGCATCGCGCCCTCGCCACTGCACATCTGCCCCCCGGCCACGTTCGGGCACTCGTCGCTCACGCCGCAAGGCTGGAAGCAGGCGCCGGGCGTGGGGGGCCCTGCGTCGGCGTCCATCGAGCCGTCGGGCGCCATCGGGAAGTCCTCACCGATGCACGCGCCGGTGAAGAGGGAGCGGTCGGCGCCGATCGGCGCGCAGTCCGTGTCGAGCAGGCAGCTCGTGCGGGCGTTGCCGCGCAGCCAGGTCGTGCACGACGCGCCCGCGGGCGGGATGCAGCGCATCGAGCCCGCGTCGCACACCAGCCCGGGCGGACAGGCGGGCGCGCCCGGATCGCACTCGAGGAGGCAGACGCGCTCGCTGATCTCGCCCATGACGGTGCGGTCGGTGCAGCGCCCGACGAAGGCGCCCGTTCCGTCGTCGCACTCGGCGTCCACGCGGCACGGGGCGCAGTGGCGCGGCGCGAACTCCACGCAGGCCCCGTTGGCCACGTCGCAGATCGGGCGCAGGCCGGCGCAGAAGCCCGGCTCGCCCGGCGCGGCGGCGACGGTCTCGATGCTGCACTCGACGCACACACCCGCGAGCGGGTGACAGACGGACGGGGCCGCGCACTCCACCCCGTCGCAGGGGCTCGGCGGCCCCGAGTCGGGCGGGCCCGCGTCGAGCATGGGGCCCGAGCCGCGCACGCAGGCGCCCGACGCCCCGCACTCCTCGCGGGGCCCACAGTCGGAGTCGTCGGTGCAGGAGGCGTAGCAGCGCCCTTGCAGACAGATCTGACCGGCCGCACAGGCGGCAGGTCGAGCGCCGCCGTCTTCGATCGGCCCCGCGTCCTCCGAGGAGGGCGCCTCTGGCCGGCACTCGATCGCTTTGTCCGGATCGGGCCGCGGCGGCGCCTCCCGCGCCTCGTCGCAGCCCGGGAGGAGGAGCGTCAGCGCGACCACCCAGACGGAAGAGCGTCTGCCCACGAGGCCGAAGTCAAGCACGCCCGAACGTTACCATGGCCTGCACGCGAGCGTCACGGGATCGGTCGCGGTATACACGCCCGCATGACTCGCCTGCACGCTGGCGCCCAGCTGGATCGAGCCCCCGGGCCCAAGTACCTCGCCGCGCTCGACTTCGCGGAGATCGCGCCGATCGGGCCCACGCCGAAAGCGAAGACGCTGGCCCGGTGGCGCGACGGTGTCCCCGACGACTTCACGCTCAGCTTCGTGGTCCCGCACGAGGCGCGCGGCTCCGCGCAGGGGCCGCTCCGCTTCGACGCGGAGATGGAGGGGGCGGTCGACCGCGCCGCCGAGGCGGCCGACGCGCTCGGCGCCCGCTTCGCGGTGCTCCCCACCGCCGGCGACGTGACGACCGGCCAGCGCGACCGCGATCTGCTCGCCGCGTGGGTGGAGCGCTGGAAGACGCGCGCGAAGGCCGAGCTCGTCTGGCACCCCACCGGGCTCTGGGACGAGGAGTCCGCGCCGTCGTTCGCGCGCCGGCTGGGCGTGATCTGGGGCTTCGATCCGCTCGAGGTCGAGGCCCTCCCCCGCCTCGACGTCGCCTACTGTCGGCTCCGGGCGATCGGGACGCGGAAGAGCTTCAACGAGACGCTCCTGCTCGAGGTGGTCGAGCGGCTCCTGGACGGTCCCGAGGCGTGGGTCGCCCTGGAGTCGGGCAAGTCGTTCAAGGAGGCGCAGCGGCTCGCCGCGCTGGCGGCCGAAGAGGCGTGAGCGCCTTCGGGGCGCTGATCGGGGCGCAGCTCCAGCGCGTCGACGCGCCCCACCGCGACCTCGTCGCGCTGACCCTCCACACGCCAGCGTTGCACGGCGTCTTGCTCCTCTCGTGCGCGCCCGACGCGCTCGGTTGGGGCTTCGTCGCCGAACGGCCCCGAGGCGAGCCGGCCTCGTCCTTCGTGCAGCTGCTGCGCAAGCACGGCTCCAACGCGCGCCTGACGGCCGTCGAGCCGGAGCGCGGCCGTGTCCTCTTCGCGCGCGGCGACGAGACGTTCGCGCTCGCGCTGAGCGCGGACCCACCGAACCTGGTCCTGGAGCGGCTCTCACCCGACGGGACGGGCGAGGCGCTCGGCGGGCGCCGCGGGCTCCGACTCGGCCCTCCCCCGCGAGGGCTCGCGGCGGACGGCGAGACGCTGGCGGATAGAGGCGAGACGCTCGCGCGCGCGGTGATGGGAGGCGCGCTCGACGCGGACCGGCGCGCGCTGGCCAAGCTCGTGCGTCGCCGGGAGGCGGCCCTTCGGAGACGGCTCCAGAAGATCGAGGCGGACCTCGACCGCGTGGACGACGTCGACGGCCTGCGGGCTCGGGGCTCCGCGCTCCTGGCCGCGCTGTCCACCCTGCCGCGCGACGCGCGCACGGCGACCGTCATGGACTGGAGCGCCGAGCCCCCGGCGGAGATCGAGATCCCGATCGACCCCCGCCGGACGCCGCGTGAGGAGGCGGACCACCTCTTCACGCGCGCGCACAAGCTCGAGCGCGGGGGCGAGATCGCGCTCCGGCGCCACGCCGCGACGGGGGCAGAGCTGGACGCGCTCCGGGAGATCGGGGCGCAGATCGACGCCGCGGACGAGGCGTCGCTCGAGGCGCTCTCGCAGCGCGCCCGACAGCTGGGGGCACGCGCCCAGCGAGTCAGCGCGGGTCGGCGCAGCGAGCCCGAGGCGCGGGCCGCGTACAGGACCTTCCATGCCGCGAGCGGCCGCACGGTGCTGGTGGGCCGCTCGGCCACCGACAACGACACGCTGACGCTGCGGCACGCGCGCCCGTGGGATCTCTGGCTCCACGCGCGGGGCGTGCCCGGCTCTCACGTCGTCGTGCCGCTGGAGAAGGGCGAGAGCTGCCCTCCGGATCTGCTGGCGGACGCCGCGCACCTCGCGGCCCACTTCTCGGAGCTGCGGGGCGAAGACCGAGTCGAGGTGAGCTACCTCGAGCGACGCTACGTTCGCAAGCCGCGCGGCGCCGCGCCTGGCTCGGTGACCCTCCAGAGAGAGCGCGTGTTCCTGCTCCGGCTCGAGCCCGATCGCCTCGCGCGCGTGCTCGAGGCCGAGCAGCACTGACGACTCGTGGTGACGATTCCGTCGCCCCGACACGGTTCTTCCGAAACGGTCCCTCCGACATGGAGCAGTCCGCGCGGACGGCAACGCCCCGACGGGGTCGTCGGGGCGCGCGTTCGTGCTCGACACCCTGAATCTCGGGTGCCGGCGGGCGATCGGAATGTCAATCGAAGCGGACGGCCGCTCGTCACCTGGAGCGCTGAGGTGGCTCCTCGTGTGTTCGCGCCCCGGGTGTCGTCGGGCAGAGCGCGAGCCCTCTTGGATGAGAACGGCCTGAAAGCGACCGCGTCTCGGAACAGAACGCGCCCGAAGAAAAGCGCGTGACCTCGACCGGCTCGCGGGCGACGAAGCCGGTGAGGGGTTCCCCGTGGGTCGTGTCTCGCGGGCGAGACCGCTCGGAAGAAGCGAGCGGGCTACCTGCCAGTCACCTGCCTGCCGGACATCGAGCGATACAGCAGCTCGATGTCCGGCCCCAGCGGGGGAGGATCTGCTCAGCTGAGCAGCGAGGTGCTGCCCGGAGCCGGCGCGGAAGAGGCCGGGCCCGTCTTGGGCTTCTTGGTGGCCTTCTTGCGCGTCGACTTCTTCTTGGCCGCCTTCTTGGTGGCCTTCTTCTTCGGCGCCTTCTTGGTGGCCTTCTTCTTCGGCGCCTTCTTGGCCGCCTTCTTCTTGGCCTTCTTCTTCGGCGCCTTCTTGGCCGCCTTCTTGGTGGCCTTCTTCTTCGGCGCCTTCTTGGTGGCCTTCTTCTTCGGCGCCTTCTTGGCCGCCTTCTTCTTGGCCTTCTTCTTCGGCGCCTTCTTCTTGGCTGCCTTCTTCTTGGCCGCCTTCTTCTTCGGCGCCTTCTTGGCCGCCTTCTTCTTGGCGGTCTTCTTCTTCGCCGTCTTCTTCTTCGGCGCCTTCTTGGCCGCCTTCTTCTTGGCGGTCTTCTTCTTCGCTGCCTTCTTGCGCGGCGCCTTCTTGGCCGTGCGCTTGGCAGCAGTCTTGGTCGACCGGCGAGTCGTCTTCTTCTTGGCGGCCTTCTTGGTCACCTTCTTCTTCGCCGTCTTCTTCTTCGCCTTCTTCTTCGCCGCCTTCTTGGCGGCCTTCTTTGCCTTGGCCATGTGGGACCTCCTCCCGTGGGGTCTCAGGTCTGACGTACCGTATTGTCACGTCATGCAATGTGTCAAGCCGAAGGAACATATAATTTATACCTAACTTACCCCCAAAAGACCCAAATTTTGCACGGCGGCGAGCTAAGGCGATGGAATCCTTTGGCAAAATTGTATGGCAGCGTACTTGCCCGTAACCCTTGAAAAACTGCCGAGTCACCCCGAAAACGCGGATCTCGTGGCCGTTGACACCGCCGATCTCCACGGCCTACGGTCGGCCCGTGGGAGGTCACATGGTCCGGAACATCGGGCGCCGCGGCGCCGCACTCGTCGCCTTCGCCCTGCTCCTCACCGCCGTCGGGTGCGGCTACTCCGAAGAGCAGATGCAGGCGCGGCTCGACCAGATCGAGACGCTCGAGGGGCAGCTGCGGGATAGCCGGGAGCAGAGCGAGCAGCTCGAGAGCCGGCTCGCGGCGGTCGAGGCCCGCAATCAGGAGCTCGTCGATCGGCTGCGGGCGCTCGGAGAAGAGGTCGAGGGCCTCGAGAGCGAGCGCGGCAACCTCCAGAGCAGCCTCCAGGAGACCCAGCGGGCGCTCGAGGAGCTCCGGGCCCGCGAGCGCGCGCAACAAGAGCGGCTCGCCACCTTCCGCCGCATGATCGAGCGCTTTCGCTCCATGATCGACTCCGGGCGGCTGCGCGTGCGTATCGTGCGCAACCGCATGCTGATCGAGCTGAGCGAGAACATCCTCTTCGACTCGGGCCGCGCCGATCTCCGCGACGAGGGCGAGGTGGCGCTGAGCGAGATCGTCCAGGTGCTGAACTCGATCCCCAACCGCCAGTTCCAGGTCGCGGGACACACCGACAACATCCCGATGCGGAGCAGCCGGTTCCAGAGCAACTGGGAGCTGTCGACCGCCCGGGCGGTGAACGTCGCCCGTTTCATGATCGATCAGGGGCTCAACGCCGAGCGGATCTCCGCCGCCGGCTACGCCGAGACCCAGCCCGTGGCCTCGAACTCGACACCCGAGGGCCGCGCCCAGAACCGCCGCATCGAGATCGTGCTGGTCCCGAACCTGGACGAGCTGCCGGATCTGTCGTCGCTGAGCGAAGAGGGCGGCGCCTCCTGAATCGCCCCTGATCCGCGGGGGTCCGATTGACCCACACCACCGGACGGGCCATACTCATGCGCCGCGCCAAACCGGGCGTGGTGCGCTTCTTCGGTCGGTCCCACGGTGGAGGTGCCAGCGGCCCTGACAGCGTCCTTCCCAGAGGTCCCGTCCGTTCGACTCCAGGATCGCCCGCTCTCGCCTTCGGCCGACGTCACGCCGATGGAGAGCGGGCGGCTTTCGGTGAAGCGGTCGGGGATCGAGCCGCCCTCGCAGCACCGTCCGGCACGGAATCATCCGTCCGAGATCCGGCAGCTTCGAGGTTCAACCGCGCATAGGCGCCGGCTCGGGGACGCACTCAGGCTCTTTCGGCCCCTCGGCCGCTGGCGAGCTCCCTAGGACCGATCCCACAGCCCCGAATCAGGAGTTTCCATGCAGGCTCGCAAGCAGCAGTTCAAGGTCGGAGACAAAGCCGTCTATCCGGCTCGAGGCGTCGCCGAGGTCGTGTCCATCGAAGAGAAGGACATCGCAGGCAACCGTCAGCAGTTCTACGTCCTCCGCCTGCTCGACACCGAGCAGAAGATCATGGTCCCCGTCGCCAACGCGAAGAACGTCGGCCTCCGCCCTCCGGTCTCGGAGAAGGAGATCAACGACATCTTCGAGATCCTCAAAGAGCAGACGATCGCGTTCGACAACCAGACGTGGAACCGCCGCTACCGCGGGTTCATGGACAAGATCAAGACCGGCAGCGTCTACGACGTCGCCGAGGTGCTCCGCGACCTCTACCGCCTCAAGGCGGAGAAGTCCCTTTCGTTCGGTGAGCGTCAGATGCTCGACAAAGCACGCACGCTGATCGTGAAGGAAATCGCCGTCGCTCGCCGTCGCAGCGAGGACAAGGTCATCGCCGAGATCGAGGCGATCTTCGAAGCCAACTGAGAGCGTCGCGACGGCGGCTCCGTGGGCACACGCCCGTGGACCGGGTCCGGCGATCCACCGATCTCCGGACCGCCCAGAGAGGGTCCCGGCGCGCGCTCGCGCACCGAGCACCCGTCGCACGCGCGGAGGCAGACCGCGATGGCGAACGATACAATCGTAATCAGCGTTGACGTCGGGGAGACCCGCGTCGCCCTGATCGAAGACGGAATCCTGGCAGAGCTGTACGTCGAGCGTGAGCGCGACCGCAGCCCGGTCGGCAGCATCTATCTCGGCAAGGTTACCCGCGTGCTCCCGGGCATGCAGGCGGCCTTCGTCGACATAGGGCTCGACCGCGCCGCCTTCCTGCACGTCGAAGACGTGATCCCCACGACGGATCTCGATCGGCTGGCGAACAAGGACGACGACGACAACGGCAACAGCAACGGCGCCGCCAAGAAGAAGCGGGGACGGGTCACGCGCAAGACGCCGATCCGAGACGTGCTCAAGGAGGGCCAGCAGATCGTCGTGCAGGTGAGCAAAGGGCCCATCAGCACGAAGGGCGCCCGCGTCACCAGCCACGTCTCCCTCCCCGGCCGCTACGTCGTGTACATGCCGACGATCGAGCACGTGGGCGTCAGCAAGCGGATCGGCAACGACCGTGAGCGGCGCCGACTTCGGGAGGTCATCGACTCGTGCAAGCCGCCGTCGGGCGGGCTCATCGTGCGCACGGTCGCGGCGGGCCTGACCAAGGGCGGGCTCAAGGCGGACGTCGGCTACCTGGTCAAGACCTGGGACGAAATCCTCGAGAAGCAGAAGAAGCTCCGACGCGCCCCGACCTCGCTCTACGCAGAGCTCGACATCGTCTGCCGGACCGCGCGCGACATGTTCACCGAGAGCGTGCGCAAGATCATCATCGACGACGCCGAGGAGTACGGGCGCCTGAAGAAGTTCGTCGAGGACTTCATGCCCGAGCGGGCCGGCGACGTGGAGCTCTACGAGGGCGGCGATCCGATCATGGACGCGTTCGGCCTCGAGGACGAGATCGCCAGGGCGCTCAGCCGCAAGGTGCCGCTGCCCTCGGGCGGCTATCTGATCATCGATCAGGCCGAGGCGCTCACCGCCATCGACGTCAACACGGGTCGCTTCACCGGGAAGGGGAAGGACGTCGAGGAGACGATCTTCCAGACCAACCTCGAGGCGGTGAAGGAGATCGGCTACCAGCTGCGCTTCCGCAACATCGGCGGCCTCATCGTGCTCGACTTCATCGACATGGAGCGCTCGAGCCACCGCGAGAAGGTCTATCGCGCGCTCCTCAAGGAGCTGAAGAAGGACAAGTCCAAGACGACCGCGGTGCGGATCAGCGAGCTCGGCCTGGTCGAGATGACCCGCAAGCGGACGCGTGAGTCGCTGGGGCGGACCCTCTACGAGCCGTGCTTCTTCTGTGACGGCACCGGGCAGCTCATGAGCAAGACCACGGTCTGCCACGAGATCTTGCGCCAGATCCGGCGCGAGAAGGACTCCCTCCCGGGCTTCAAGGTCGTCGTCAACGCGCACCCCGCGATCTGCGACATGTTCCAGCGCGAAGAGAAGAAAGCGCTCCAGCGCGCGAGCGCGCGTTACGCCCGACAGATCGTGTTACAAGCCCGGAAGGACTACCATCTGGAGCAGTTCGATCTGACCGGGCAGTGACCCGAACGGGCAGCAGAGGAGGCACGGCGCATGTCCGAAGAGAACGGCGAGAGCAACGACAAGCGAGTGGAAGAGCGCGTCACCATCAACAAGGAGTTCGAATCCTTCGACGCGTTCATTCACGAGTACGTGACCAACATCTCTCGGACCGGCGTCTTCGTGAAGAGCAAGCAGCCTCTCACCATCGGGACGCGCGTGAACCTCAAGTTCACGGTCATCATGGATGACATCGAGACGATCGAGGGCGTCGGGCAGGTGGTGCGCGTCCAGGAGGATCCGCCCGGTATGGGTGTGGTCTTCACGGAGCTGAGCCAGTACTCCCAGCATCTCATCGAGCGCCTGCTCACCGCGCCTCCGGGGGCGGAGAGCGAGGAATGACCGGAGGCGCGCGGTGGGGGTCATGCGAAGGATCGCCGACGCAACGCGCGCCAAGCTCGACGGGTGGAGAGACCGCAAGGTGGTGCGCATCGACGGCAAAGCGCTGAGTGAGCTGAGCGACGCGGAGCTCGAGTCCGAGCTCGCGCGCCGCCGCCGCGCGCGCGGTCACAAGCCCGCGGCCGGCTCCAGCGCGAGAGGCCGCGGCGGCACGGGCAAGGCGCCGGGCTGGAAGGTGCGGCAGTGGTACCGCGACCTCGAGCTGGAGCCGAAGTCGTCCCGTGAGCAGGTCGAAGAGGCGTACCAGCGCCTCATGAAGAAGTACGACCCCGACAAGTACGACGACGCCGAGAAGCGGCGCGCCGCCGTCCGCCTCGTCGTCGGCCTGCGCGAGGCCTACGACGGCCTGATCGAGCAGCACTTCGAGGCCTGAGGCCCTCCTGGCGCGAACCTCGGCTCAGGGCTGGGGAGCGACGCGCGCGAGGGCCTCGCGCAGGGCGTCCTGCATCGCGTCGGCCTCCTCGTCGGTCAGCGCGTCGAAGAGCAGGACGCGGTCGTCGGAGGTGCGCGCCCAGACCGTGCGGAGCGGCCCGTCGACGCCGGTGCCGATCTCGAGGACGTCGGCGAGCGCCACCTCGGCTGAGCGCGACGGGGCCGCGAGCCGCATGACGTCGTCCTCCACCGTGAGGGTCTCGCGACCGGTGCGGCGGGGGCGGCGCGCGCGGAACACGAGCCAGGCGAGCGCCATCAGCACGACGCTCACGCTGCCGATGGCCGGGCCGGAGCCCACACGGATGGCGAAGAGCAGCAGGATGGCGCCGAGCACACCGATCAGCACCGCGATCGAGCCGGGGTAGCGGCGCTCGCCGACCACCTCCTCGACGCCGCGCGAGACGGCCAGCCTGCGGCCGTGCTCGCTGCGATAGGTCGGCTCGCCGTCGACGCTCTCCAGCTCGAACAGCAGGCGGCCGACCTCCTCGGATGCGCTGGGGGCGTTCGTCATCGCGGGGAGCTTAGGGTCGGAACCCGCTGGAGGCCCGCCCTACTCGACGCGCCCTACTCGACTCGCCCTACTCGACCCGCAGGTAGCCGCTCTTCAGGAGCTTGATCAGGATCTGGCTCGTATCCAGGTCGCTCGCGAGGCTCTTGTTGAGGATCGTCTCCGTGTGGCCGTAGTTGTAGGCGAGCTGGAGCACGTCCAGCTCCTCGGGGGCGAGGTCTCGGAGCGGCGGGATCATCGGCATCGCCAGCGAGATCGTGGCGTGCATGGGCGGCATGTCCGGGCCGAGACGGCGGATCTCGTCGATCTGCCGCATCGCCTCCATGAGGATGCCCTCGGTGCTCATCGAGATGGGCTCGAGGAACTCGCGCTCCTCCGGAGGCTCCATGTCGAAGGTGCCGTCCTCCCACGTGAGGATGCGATAGAGGCTCTTGAGCGGCGAGACGTCGAAGTTGTCGTTGACCGTCGAGTAGACGACCGAGCCGCCGTCGAAGAAGAGCTTGCCGACGTCCTGGTCGGTCCGGATCACGAGCGTCCCGCTCTTCTTGCTCGCGCTGAAGAGCTGCATCAGGTCGGGGAGCGGGATCTCGGCGATGGACCCGCTCATCGTGCGGACCTGCGAGGTGCGTCGGCCGGCCGCCACGTCCTCGAGGTTGCTCTTGGCGCCGCTGCCGTCGTTGACGCTGCTCGAGTCGACCGCGACGAGCTTGATGATGCTGGTCCCGATCAGGATCCGGTCGCCCTCCTGGAGGCGCGCCCGCTTGATCTTCTCGCCGTTGACGAACGTGCCGTTCGTGGAGCCCAGATCCTGGATGAAGATCTGGTCACCGGTCACGGTGATCTTGGCGTGACGGCGCGACACCATGTCCTCGACGAGGACCATGTCGAGCTCGCTCGAGCGACCGACCACGATCTCCTTCGACACGGGGAGAGGGAATTCCCCCCCCTGGTACTTGCCGGAGATGAACCGCAGCGCGTACTGCTTGGCGGGCCGCGAAGGCGGCGGAGGGGTCATCTTGGGGACCGACGGCTCCATCGAGGTATCCGGGGTACTCACCCTGTTCCAGAGAGCCCGGATTCCAGAAACCAGATCGGGAGAACCGGCTTCGGGAAAACGAGGTCCGGAGAGAGTACGAACCTGCCTAAGCTGGGGTCAAGAAGCGCGCCAGAAAGCGCGGCTCACACGCGATCACAGTGCCGTGAAGCCCAGGGAAACGCAAGCTTCGTCCATATCTCGGCCTAGAGACACCTACACCGACCTACATCGCCGCCGCTACGGCGCTTGACCTGACGGCCCTTCGAGAGGACCGTGGCGAGCCTCCGTGCTGCGCCACCGCGTCGCCTTCGTCCTGTCCCTCGCGACGCTGCTGTCGGCCGCGCCGGTCGACGCCCAGGTGCGGGACCCGTCGCTCGACTGGCGCACGATCGATACGCCCCACTTCACGGTCCACTACCACATCCCGCTCGGGGTGCTGGCGAGGCGGGTCGCGGTGGTGGCCGAGCGCGCCCACGCGACGCTCAGCACGGTGCTCGGCTACACCGCCGACCGCCGCACGCAGATCGTGCTCACCGACAACACGGACAGCTCGAACGGCTCCGCCACCGCGCTCCCCCGGAACGAGATCCGCCTCTTCGCGACCGCGCCGTCGTCGATGTCGCCGCTCGGGGACTACGACGACTGGCTCAACCTGCTGGTCACCCACGAGCACACCCACATCGTGCACCTCGACCAGTGGAGCGGGATCGCGTCGTTCATCAACATCCTGCTCGGCAAGGTCTACTCACCCAACCAGGTTCAGCCGCGCTGGATCCTCGAGGGGGTCGCGACCTGGCAGGAGTCGGAGCAGACGGGCGGCGGTCGCGTGCGCTCGACGATGTTCGACATGTACCTGCGCATGGACGCGCTCGAGGACCGCTTCTTCGACCTCGACCAGATCTCGAACATCGCCGACCGCTGGCCGCACGGGAACGTCTGGTATCTCTACGGCTCGCAGTTCGTGAAGTACGTGGCCGACCGGCACGGCGCCTCGGCCATCGCCGCCATCGCGCGGGAGTACGGGAACGAGGTCCTGCCGTGGGGCATCAACCGCGTGACG
Source organism: Sandaracinaceae bacterium (assembly GCA_040218145.1). Taxonomy (GTDB): domain Bacteria; phylum Myxococcota_A; class Polyangia; order Polyangiales; family Sandaracinaceae; genus JAVJQK01. The sequence continues at coordinate 26,812 of JAVJQK010000090.1, forward strand.
CGGCGGGTGACGGGCCGCGGGTGGACGGAGCTCTACGACGACTTCCTCGCCGAGCGGCGCGCGCACTACGAAGCGCAGCGCGACGCCGTCGTCGCCGAGGGGCGCGTCGAGGGGGAGCGGCTGACCCATCACGGCGAGGTGGCGCGGCTGCCGCGCTTCGACCGGGAAGGACGCGTGCTGTACTGGCGGGCGGACAACCGCAGCCGGGCCGAGATCCGTCGCTTCTCGCTCGACACGCCGACCGAACAGGCCGAGGTGGCGCGCGTCAACGGCGACGACGGGTACGACCTGCACCCGAGCGGGCGCTACGTCGTCTACTCGCTCACCGCGCCCTTTCGCGACATCTACAACTTCCACGATCTCTTCCGGCGCGACCTCGAGACGGGCCGGGTCGATCGCCTGACGCACGGGATGCGCGCGCGCGAGCCCGACATCTCTCCCGACGGCCGTCGCGTGGTCTTCACGGTCAACGAGGCGGGGACGACGACCTTGATGATCGCCGAGCTGCGGGACGTCGAAGGCACCGCGCGGGTGCTCGTCCCGAGCGAGCGCTTCGAGCAGGTCTTCAACCCGCGCTTCTCCCCCGACGGACGCGCTGTCGCGCTGTCGCGCTGGCAGCGGGGCGGCCACCGGGACATCCACCTCGTGGACGTGGAGACCGGGCGCGTCACGCCGCTGATGCGCGATCGAGCGCAAGACGGCTCTCCCACCTGGAGTGCGGACGGGCGGACGCTGTACTTCAGCTCCGATCGCACCGGCATCGCCAACATCTACGCGCACGACGTCACGAGCGGCACGCTGCGACAGGTGACGAACGTGGTCGCGGGCGCGTATCAGCCCGCGATCTCGCGCGATGGGCACCACCTCGTCTACGTCGGCTACACGTCGTACGGCTTCGATCTCTTCCACCTCGACCTCCGCGAGGTGAGCACGCGGCCCGCGCCGCCGTACATCGACGACCGCCCTCCCCCGGTGGACGACGACGCGATCTGGAACGGGCCGAGCCGGGACTACGAGCCGCTCGAGACGCTCTGGCCACGCGCGTACCTGCTCGATCTCGCGAACGACGGCTTCGGCAGCGCGCTCGGCGTGACGGTCAGCGGCGAGGACATGGCCGGCTTCCACCGCTGGAGCCTGCGCGCCACGCAGGGCTTCGAGCGCCCCTGGGCCCACAATGTGAGCCTCAACTACGACTACCAGCGGCTACCGCTGCGCGTGGGCTTCGGGCTCTTCCGGCGCGTGGTCCCGCGCCGCGGCTTCGTCATCGCGGGCGAGAACGAGCGCTGGAACGAGGAGGCCTGGGGCGGCGACGTCGGGGTCAGCTACCGACTTCCGCGCGTGTTCCGGAGCCAGAGCGTCTCCTTGTCATGGCGCGGCACCTTCCTCGACAACGCGGAGCCTTTCCGGGGCCGGCTCGACCCGAACGACGCGCCGCCTCGCTTCCCGGAGCTCGGGCTGCGCTCGGAGGTGCGCCTCGGCTGGAGCTACTCCGACGTCGAGCGCTACACGTACGACATCAGCGCCTCCAACGGCCAGGCGATCGGCTTCACGCTCTCGGTCTCGCACCCGGCCATCGGCAGCCAGTTCGAGGTCGTGCAGCTGACCTGGTTCGCGCAGCGCTTCTTCCCGATGCCGTGGCTGCAGCACCACGTGGTGGCGCTCAACTACGCGGGCGGCATAAGCGGCGGCGACATGGATCGGCGCGGCACCTTCTCGATCGGCGGCTTCCCCGAGGTCAGCCCGATCGACGGCCTGCTCAACGGGCTCGTGCTCGGAGGCGTGGCGCTGCGCGGCTACCCGGCGTTCGACCGCTCGGGCACGCAGTACCACTTGCTACAGCTCGAGTACCGCTTCCCGATCTGGCGCATCAACCGGGGCGTGCTGACCCTCCCCGTCTACCTCAACCGCGTCCACGCCGCGCTCTTCGCGGACGGCGGCGACGCCTTCCGCGGTCAGCTCGACTTCTCGACCTTCCGCGTCGGCGTGGGCGCGGAGATCCTGATCGACTTCACGCTCGGGTACGTCCTGCCCTTCACCTTCCGCGTCGGCTACGCGCGCGGCCTGATGGAGGGCGGGATCGACTCGGTGTACGGGCACATCGGCGTGCCCTTCTGAGCGTCCAGGCGCTCAGATCTCCATGATGTCTTTCTCTTTGGAGCTGACGATGTCGTCGGTCTTCGCGTTGCCGTCCTGGACCACGCTCTCGACCTGCTTGAGGCCGCGGTCGGCCTCGTCCTCACCGACGTCGCCGTCCTTCTTGAGCCCCTCGATGAAGTCGCGGGCGTCGTGTCGGGCAGAGCGAATGGCGATCTTGCACTTCTCGCCGTAGTCGCGCGCGACCTTCGTCAGGCTCTTGCGGCGCTCCTCGGTCAGCGCCGGGATCGGGATGCGGATGACCTCACCGTCGTTCTGCGGGTTGAGGTCGACCGGCGAGGTCTGGATGGCCTTCTCGATCAGCTGGATCGTGGACTTGTCCCACGGCTTGATGAGCAGGCTGCGCGCCTCGGGCACGGTGACGCTGGCCATCTGGTTGATGGGCGTCGGTGTGCCGTAGTAGTCGACCTTGATCGACTCGAGCAGCTCGGGGCTGGCGCGCCCCGTCCGGAGGGTCCCCAGCTCGCGCCGAAGCGCCTGGTGTGCCTTACCGATGGCGTCTTCGAGCTCCGCGATGGCGTCTTTGATCATGGTCTCCTCCCAAGCATGCGGGGCGGGACTGTAGCGCCGGGCGGCGCGCGAGTCAGCCCTCTTCCTGGACCAGCGTGCCGACGTCCTCGCCGAGCACGACCCGCTTGATGGTCCCTCGCCGCTTGAGCGAGCAGACCCGGATCTGGAGCCGGTTGTCGCGGCAGAGCGTGATCGCGGTCGAGTCCATCACCGCGAGCCGGTCGGCCAGCACGCGATCGTAGCTGATGCGCGGCAGCAGCTCCGCGTCGTCGTGCTTCTCCGGGTCCTTGTCGTAGACGCCGTCGACCTTGGTCGCCTTGACGAGCAGCTCGGCGCCGATCTCCATCGCGCGGAGCGCGGCGGCGGTGTCGGTGCTGAAGAAGGGGTTGCCCGTGCCGGCCGCGAAGATGACCACGCGCCCCTTCTCGAGGTGCCGCATGGCGCGGCGGCGAATGTACGGCTCGGCGACCTGGCGGATCTCGAGGGCGCTGAGCACGCGGGTCGGGACCTTCAGCTTCTCGAGCGCGTCCTGGAGCGCCAGCGCGTTGATGACCGTCGCCAGCATGCCCATGTAGTCGGCGCTCGCGCGGTCCATGCCCTGCGCGCTCCCGCGGAGCCCGCGGAAGATGTTGCCGCCGCCGATCACGAGGGCCATCTGGGCGCCGAGGGCCCGCACCTCCGCGATCTCCCCGCTGATGTTCCGCATGGTGTCGGGGTCGACCCCGTAGCCGGTGTCGCCGCAGAGCGCTTCACCGGAGAGCTTGAGCATCACGCGACGAATGCGCAGGTCGGGGGAGACTTCGAGCATGGGGAACCTCGGGGGGTGGATATGAAGAAGGCAGGGCCGTGGGACACGACCCTGCCTTCAGCGTTCAAGTAGTCGCCTCAGCTGCCCTTGGCGAGGGTCTCGGCGACGTCGGCCGCGAGATCCTTCTTCTGGACCTCGATGCCCTCGCCGAGCTCGTAGCGCACGAAGCGGCGCACGGCGATCTTCTCGCCGAGCTTCACCGTGAGGTTCTCGCACGCCTTGGCGACGGTGGTCTTGTCGTCTCGGGTGACCAGCTCCTGGTCGTCGAGGCAGGCCTCCTTCATCCACTTGGCGAGCTTGCCTTCGATGATCTTCGCGATGGCCTGCTCGGGGCGCTTCTTGCCGGTCTGCTTCTCTTCCTCTTCGAGCTGACCGACGAAGATGCTCTTCTGCTTCTCGATGTCCGCGGCCGGGATGTCCGACTCGCGCACGTAGAGGGGCGCAGAGGAGGCGATCTGGAGACCGACCTCGTCGACGAACGCGGTGAACTCTTCGTTCCGCGCCACGAAGTCCGTCTGGCAGTTGACCTCGACGAGCACGCCGATGCGGCTCCCCGCGTGAATGTACGCGTGGATCACGCCCTCGGCCGCGATCGCGCCGGCCTTCTTGGCGGCCTTCGCGAGGCCCTTCTTCTGGATGATCTCGAGCGCCTTCTCGTGGTCGCCTTCGGCCTCCACGAGCGCGTTCTTGCAGTCCATCATCCCAGCGCCGGTGCGATCACGCAGCGCCTTCACATCCTGAGCTGTGACGTTCGCCATGTTCCTCTTTCCTGGTTGGCGTTCGTGAGTCTTCAGCGGCGCGGACGGCCACCGCCGCCGCCACCACCGCCGCCGCCGCCGCGGCCACCGCGGCGACCACGCGAGAACTCGACCTGGACGTCGCCGCCCTGGCTCTGCTGACCGTAGCCCTGCTGGCCGTAGTCGCGACGGCGCTGCTGGCCGGCGACGCACGCGTCGGCGATGCGCGACGTGAAGAGCTTGATCGAGCGGATCGCGTCGTCGTTGCCGGGCACGACGAAGTCGATCAGGTCGGGGTCGCAGTTGGTGTCGGTGATCGCGATGATCGGAATGTGGAGCTTGCGCGCCTCGCGGATCGCGATGTGCTCGTGGTGCGGATCGATGACGAAGAGCACCGAGGGGAGCGTGTTCATCATCTTGATGCCGCCGATGAACTTCTCGAGGCGGTCCTGCTCGCGACGCATCCGGAGCTGCTCCTTCTTCACGAAGGCCTCCGCGGTGCCGTCGTCGAACATGCGCTCGAGCTCGCGCAGGCGCTCGATGGCGCCCTTGACGGTGCGGAAGTTGGTCAGCGTGCCACCGAGCCAGCGGCCCGTGACGTAGAACTGGCCGGCGCGCTCCGCCTCTTCGCGGACGGTGTCCACGGCCTGGCGCTTGGTGCCGACGAAGAGCACGTGGCCGCCGCGGCCGACCGCCTCGACGCAGAAGTCGTACGCGCGCTTGAAGAGCACGGCCGTCTGGTCGAGATCGATGATGTGGATCCCGTTGCGGGCGCCGAAGATGAAGGGGCGCATCTTCGGGTTCCAGCGGCGGGTCTGGTGACCGAAGTGCACGCCGGCGTCGATCAGGGCCCGGAGGCCGATCGGGAAGTCGCCGCTCGCGGCGGGGTGGTCGTCGTGGACCTGCTGGGTGGGCTGCGCCGGGGCCGCGGGGGCAGCTTCAGCAGCAGCAGGGGCCTCGGCAACGGGGGCTTCGGGCTGGGCAGACGTATCCGTCTGCGTCTCGGCTTCACTCATGGCTCTGTCCTCTCCGGTTGCGCCTCCACCCCCTCGGCCGACCACCTCCAGAGGAGGCACCGGAGTCGGTCCGTTTCGAGCAGGGGGTGTGTGTGATTTCGGTGGTTTACACCGGCTCCGTGAGGCGGAGCGCGCGGGGTATATCACGCGGGGCCGACCGCGCCAACCGACCGGACGCGCCGTTTTGTTGACGAGACCCGAGGTATGGGCGTAGGCGTGTATGTGTGGGCAGGTACTACACACTCCTCGTCTGCGCCATCTGGGCCCTCACGTCGACGGCCGCCGCGCAGCCCGTGACGACGGTCTGGTTCGGCGGCGAAGCGTGTCCCCGCGCGCCCTCCGTGGTCGACGCCCGCCCGAGCGGCCGTGCGGCCGATGCCCCCCGCGCCAGGGCAGATTCGGTCGCAGACGCGGATCCGGCTGCGAACGCGGGGGCGGGCGCGGCTGCGGGGGCGGACGCGGCTGCGGACCCGGCTGCGGTCGCGGATGCGGGAGCGGTCGCGGATGCGGGGGCGGATGCGGGGGCGGATGCGGACGCGGGGACGGTCGCGGATGCGGGGGCGGCCGCGGCTGCGGTCGCGGATGCGGATTCGGTCGCGGATGCGGATTCGGGGGCGGATGCGGATTCGGGGGCGGTCGCGGATCCGGTCGCGGATGCGGCTGCGGTCGCGGATTCGGTCGCGGATGCGGATTCGGGGGCGGTCGCGGATGCGGATGCGGTCGCGGATGCGGATGCGGTCGCGGATGCGGTCCCGGATGCGGGTCCGGTCGCGAACACGACGCCCCCCCGGTCGGACTGCCACGCGCCGGTCACGATCGTGCGGCGCATGGGCGGCGAGCGTGAGCGTGTCTCGCTCCCTCTCCTGGACTGCGCCGGCCTCGCGCTCCCCTCGGCCCTCCGCGCCGTCTCGCTCCTCGCGCGCCCGCGCCAGCTCGACACGCCGCCGACCGAACGCGAGCTCGAGGCCTGGCGGGCCGCGGACGGCGACCCCGGCTTCCTGGCCGCCGACGTGCGGCTGTTGCACCCGGAGCTCCTCGTGCGGCTCCAGCAGATCGGCGACGCGTTCCCCGGTCAGGCCATCGAGATCATCAGCGGCTATCGGCCGCAGTCGCCCCGGACCAGCCGCCACCACCACGGGCGCGCGCTCGATCTGCGGGTGCGTGACGTGCCGCGCGAGCACGTGCGGGATCTGGCGGTGACGTTCCCCGAGACGGGCGTCGGCTGGTATCCCAACAGCGTCTTCGTGCACGTCGACGTGCGCAGCGAGCCGGCGTACTGGGTCGACCTCAGCGGGCCGGGTGAGCCCGCGCGCTACGTGCAGGGCGCGCAGCCGCCCTCACCCGCCGACGCGGCCTCCGACCCGGACGCGGTCCCGGACCTGGAGCCGAGCCTCGACCTCATCCGCCGGGGCCTGCACATCGGGTTGCCGGAGGCGGCCGCGGAGCCGAGCGAGCCGGCCGAGGAGACGCTGACGGACGACGAGCTGGAGCGGCTCCGCAGCGAGATGGAGTCGGCGCTGTCGGGGATCCGCGTCGACGACTTCACTGCACGTTGAAGCCGCCGTCGCCGATCTGCACCGTGCCGGCGCGGCGATCGACGCGCCACTCCCCGATCTGCGCGCCGCGCTGGGTCTCGACGCGGAACCGCCAGACGTGCCCGACGAAGGTGTCCTGATGGCGGACGCCGTCCGGCGGCACGATCGCGTAGTGCACCTCGCGCCCCTCGAAGTCGACCCAGGAGACCGCGACCGGGCGGGTGCCGAGGTTGCGGAAGACCACGTGGGAGGCGTCCTCGCTCCGCGCCGAGCGCTGGGCGTAGGCCACCGAAGCTCCGGCGAGGGCGAGGAGCCCGAGCGCGAGCAGCGAACGGACGAGGCGGGTCGGCATGAGGGGAGCGTGCGCTCCCCCCAGGCCGGCGCAATTCCAACGCGTGCGCGAACCCAGCCTACTGCGCGCGGGAGACCTCGACGTCCAGCGTGAAGCTCCCCTGGCTGTTGTTCGCGAAGCCGTCCACGAAGACGTAGTAGGTGCCCGCGTCCAGGGTGGTCTCCACGCGCGAGTGGCGGTTGTCGCCCTCGTCGTCGTTGCACGCCACCTCGGTCGTCACGTCGGTGCAGTCGCGGCGGATGTAGAGGGCGCCGTCGTACTGCTGCTCGCTCGTGATCACCACGCGGCTCCGACGCGTGAGCTGGAGCCGGTAGACGAGATCGTTGCTCTGGGCGTTGCCCGCGCAGGTGGCCTGGAAGCGGTCGCTCGAGGTGCCCGTGTCGCCCGTCACCGTTCGACCGGGGCGCAGCCGCGGCGCGCTCCGGCATGCGGTCTCGAGGGCCTGCAGGTTCTCGAGCTGTACCTCGAGGCGCGCGGCCCCGAAGTTGTCCTGGGCGGCCCCGTCGACCACGAGGAAGTACGTACCGGGCTGCACGTTGGTGTCGAGCTCCGTCTGGCCGCCCGCGCCGATCGCGGCGCAGGCCACCTCGGACGCCTGCTGCCCGCAGGTGGACTGGAGGTAGAGCACGGCCGGGAACTCGCTCTGCTGGAGCGTGGCCCGCAGCCGCGAGCGCTCGCGCACCTCGAGGCGGTAGACCGTGTCCGGGGCGCCCGCTCCGCCGCAGCTCGCCTGGTAGTCGTCGGCCGCCGCGAAGGTGTCGAGCTCCACGTCCTGGCCGGCCGTGACCGTGCCCGCCGCGGCGCAGCGATCGGCGGGCGCGGTCCCTCCCGCGACCGGGGCCAGGTCGGCGCGCATCGAGTAGTCGCCCTGCTCGCTGGTGCTGAACCCGTCGGCGAAGATGTAGTAGCGGCCCGGGTCCAGGGTGGACACGACCATCGAGTGCCGCGTGTCCTGGTGATCGTCGTTGCACGCGATCTCGGAGCTCGGGTTGGCGCAGTCGCTCCGGACGTGGAGCGCGCCGTCGTACGTGCTCTGCATGCGGAGGCGCATGCGCGAGCGGGTGGGCACGTCCATCGCGTAGACCCGGTCGGGCGAGCCGGCGCCGCCCGCGCAGGTCGCCGTGAAGTAGTTCGGTTGCCCCGCGGTGCTGCCCGTGACGGCCACGCCGGGCCGGAGCGGGGTCGCCGCGCCGCACACCTGGGCGAGGCTCTGCAGGTCCTGCGTCTGCGCGATCAGCTCGAACTCGCCGGACTCGGTCGCGTAGCCGTCGACGACGACGAAGTAGGTGCCCGCGTCGAGGGTGGTGTCGATGTGCGACCGGGTGGTGTTGGGGTCGTCGTCGTTGCAGGCGATCTCCGAGCGCATCTCGCCGCAGCTACCGAGGAGATAGAGCGCGCCGTCGTAGTCGGAGTTGATGGTCACGCTGACCTGCGCGCGCCGCTCGACCGTGAGCTGGTAGACGCGCTCGGGCGCCTCGCCGCCGCGGATGCAGGTGCCGGTCATGGTCGACGCGCCTCCCGTGGTGCTGCCCCGGACGGGCGTGCCGATCGCGAGCGGGAGGGGGCTGCTGCAGGTGCCTCGACCTCCCGCGCCGCCGCCGCCTGCGACGGGGCCCGCGCCCGCGCCACCGCGCGGCATGCCCGACCAGCTCGTCACGACGTAGCCGCCGTTGCCCTGCGCCATGCGGACCGCGATCTGGTAGTCGCCCTCAGCCTCGGGGCAGAGCTGCGCGGCGGCCTGGGCGTCGTTCGTGCGGTCGGCGGCGACCTCGGTGCCGGTGTCGTCCATGACCACGACGTCGAGATCGCGCACCCCCTCGCTCCCGAAGGCGACGATGGTGTAGCAGTCGCCCGCGCGCAGGTGGCTCGTGACCCGGGCCACGCCGCCCTCCGCGAGCGAGCCCTCGCTGATCTCCCCGCTCTGGACGAGGCCCATCGCGCTCATCGTGTTGTGGACGGCCACGTAGCTCGGAGTGAGCCGCACCGAGCCTCCTCCACAGCTCACCAGCAGGAGGGAGAGAGCCAACCATCGCGCGTGCTGAATCATCGACACCTCGAGCACTTCCTTTTCTACGGCTCGCGCCGGCCTCGCGAGAGAGGCGAACCGCTTACCGGACCGAGCATGCCGTTTCCTGCGGTTTCCGGGCAAGGCGCGACGAGCGAGCGTGCTTTCAGCACGTGACCGAGGAGCAACGCGGCCCAGGAATCGCAGGGGGCGGCAGGCGACGGGAGGTAGCGGATCGACTCTTGGGACTCGCGCCGGTCGCCCGACGTTGGGCCCCGAGCTTACTGACGGGCTCGCGGGACCACAAACGGTTGAACCGACTAGGACTACTTGGTCACATGTCGGCGGATGATCGCGACGGACAGTGGTTTCGGGCGCGCCGAGACGACGAAGGAGGGGCTTTCAGCCCCTTCGAGGAGGAGCGACGTGCCCGTAACCGCTGAACGAGCGAGGGCCGTCGTGAATGTGACCAAGTAGTCCTAATACCTCGCCACGCGAGTACCAGGCTCAGAGGAGCTTCCGGAACAGGTAGAAGAACTGCTCCAGCAGACGCTCGGAGAGCGGACGGAAGCCCCAGTCGTGGGGATCGACGCGCTGAGAGCGCGACAGATCCGCGCGGAAGCGGCGCGTCATGGCGCTCGCGACGCCGTCGTCCTCGACGGTCACGTTCACCTCGAGGTTCGTGCGCCAGGAGCGGTAGTCCATGTTGTAGGTGCCGACGGTGCACCAGCGGTCGTCGATGACCGCCGTCTTGGCGTGCAGCACCGTGCCCTTCCACTCCCAGAGCTCGACCCCTCGCTTCAGGAGCCAGCCGAAGAGCCGTCGCGCGGCGAAGTGCACGGCGGGGACGTCGCTCTCGCCCGGGACGAGGACCTTCACGTCGACCCCGCGCGCGACGGCGCGGGCGAGCGCGCGACGGATCACGCCGTCGGGCACGAAGTAGCTGTTCGAGATGTAGATGTGCTTCGCCGCCTTGCGGATCTGGCGAAGGTACGAGCGACGGATGGCGGCGCGCGCGACGCGGTAGTCGTTCGAGAGCACCCGGACCGGGCTGCCCTCGTTCGGATCCGGGATGCGGACGCCGGAGTCGTAGAGCTCGGCCTGGCTCATCGTCGGAGAGGGGTCGACGCCCCCCAGGTCGCGCCACGTGGCGAGGAACACGTCACGCAGCGCGAGCGCCGCGACGCCCTCGATGCGGATCATGTCGTCGCGCCAGCCGCCGCCGCCCTCGCTCTCGGGCGCCCAGGGCTCGCCGACGTTCACGCCGCCCGTGAGCGCGACGTGCTGGTCGACGACGATGATCTTCCGGTGGTCGCGGTTGTTGACGAGGCCCACGCGGAAGCGCTGCCGCCACGGCGCGATCGGGTTGTACTCGCGCACGTCGCAGCCCGCCTCGCGCATGCCGGCGAACATCTCGTCGTCCGCCTCGAGGCTGCCGACCGCGTCGTAGATCACGCAGACCTTCACGCCCCGACGCGCCTTGTCGGAGAGCGCCTCGGCGAAGCGACGCCCCACCCGGTCGGAGCCGAACCAGTACATCTCGAAGAGGATCTCGCGCTCCGCGGACTCGACCGCGTCGAGCATCGCGGGCAGGCACGCCGCGCCGTCGTGGAGCAGCGTGACGCGGTTCCCCTGCACGAGCGCCTCGTACCGGTCGGTCCTCTTCCGCGAGAGGAGTCTGAAGCGCGGGATCCGCATGGGGGCTCCTCAGAGCCACTTCTTGCGTCGGAAGTACCACAGCATGACGAGGGAGATCGCGAGCATGAGCCCGAGCGCCCACGGATAGCCGAGCCGCCAGGCGAGCTCGGGCATGTTGTAGGGCGAGCTCGTGTCGAAGTTCATCCCGTAGAGCCCCGCCACGAAGCTCAGGGGGATGAAGATCGTGGCGATGATGGTCAGGACCTTCATCACCTCGTTCATCCGGTTGCTCACGCTCGACAGATAGACGTCGAGCAGGCCCGACGCGATGTCGCGCTGGCCCTCGACCAGCTCCACGAGCTGCACGGTGTGATCGTAGACGTCGCGCAGGAACACGCGGGTCTCCTCCGTGACCAGCTCGCGCTCCTCGCGCAGCAGGATGCTCACCGCCTCGCGCAGCGGCCAGACCGCGCGTCGCACCGCGGTCAGGTCGCGCTTGATGATGTGGATCTCGCCGACGAGCGACTCCTCGGGATTCTCCAGCACGCGATCCTCGAGCCGCTCGAGGCGATCGCCGAAGTGCTCGATGACGGGGAAGTACGCGTCGACGACGGCGTCCATCAGCGCGTAGGCGAGGTAGTCGGCGCCGCGCGAGCGGATGCGCCCGCGGCCCTGCCGGATCCGGTTGCGCACGGGCTCGAAGCAGTCGCCGTCGCGCTCCTGGAAGGTCAGGACGTACCGATCGCCGAAGAAGAGGCTGACCTGCTCGAGGTCGAGCGTGCCGTCTTCGTGGATGGAGGGCATCCGGAGCACCACGAAGGTCCTCGACGGGTACTCCTCGACCTTGGCGCGCTGGTGTGGGCTGACCACGTCCTCGAGGGCCAGCGGGTGGAGCTCGAACGCCTCCCCCACCGCGCGGATCAGCTCGACGTCGGCGAGGCCGACCACGTCCAGCCAGCCGACTGCCTGGGCGTCCATGTCCTTCTTGGCCCGGGCCGGCTTCTCTGCAACACGCTCCACGATGTCCTCGCGGCCGTACGCGATCACGCTCGCGCGGGTGGCCTGCGCGTCGGGGTGAGCGCTCAGCGTCCCGGGCGGGGCGCCGATGGGCCCGCGGGTGGACTTCCTCCGACGGGTTCTCAGGCGGCTCTTCCGTTTCGCCATGGTGATACCCTCCTACAACCATGCCCGCTTGTCCTGTTTGCAAGTCGGAACGGCTCGTGCGCGACGCCGACCACTCCCCCTTCTGCTCTCGCCGCTGCAAGCTGATCGATCTCGGTCAGTGGCTCGACGAAGGCTACCGCATCCCCGACGACGCCCCGCCCGTTCCCGGGCTCGCGCCGAGCGCGAACGGGAGGCAGCCGTGAGGGGGCTGGGCGTGGGCCTGGCGCTGCTGCTCCTGTCCGCGAGCGCCGCGGCGCAGGAGGGCGAGCCGGAAGAGCCGGCGGTCGACGCGGGCGACAGCGACACCGCGGGAGGCGCCGAGGTCGACTCGAGCGCGGACGCGGCGGGGTCCGATTCGGGATCGGGGGCGGACTCGGCTTCGGGGGCGGATTCGGTTTCGGGGGCGGGAGCGGACTCGGGAGCGGGGGCGGGAGCGGGAGCGGGAGCGGGAGCGGGTTCGGGTTCGGGTTCGGGAGCGGGTTCGGGTTCGGGTTCGGGTTCGGGAGCGGGTTCGGGAGCGCGTTCGGGAACGGGCGCGGGAACGAGCGCGGGTTCGGCGACGGGTTCGGGCTCGAGCTCGGGAGCCGGGACGATGGACGCGGGCGCGCCGGCGGGGACTCCTGGATACGCGCAGGTGATCATCCGCGAGGAAGAAGAAGAGGAGGAAGACGAGGGGGACCCCTACGACTTCCTCTGGATCGAGCTCATGGGCGGGGTCAGCTACGTCGATCTGCGCGCGATCGATCAGAACAACTACTACCCGACCTTCGTGAAGCTCAGCGGGATCGGGCCGATGGGCGGGCTCGCGCTCGGCTTCCGGATCGAGTTCCTCAGCTTCGGCGTGCGCGGCGCGCTCGCGCACTACGACGACGGCTTCGACGTCGGGACCGCGGTGGCGGAGGTGACCCTCGCGCTGCCCATCCCGATCGTGAAGCCCTTCATCCGCGTCGGCTTCGGCATGGGCTGGCACGGCGACAGCGACGTCGAGAACAGCCTCGGCGAGATGGGCGCCCGCTACCCCGAGAACGTGCAGACCACCGTGTTCGGCTTCGCGTTCTCGGGCGCGGTCGGGCTCGACATCTACCTCGCCCACTGGTTCAGCATCGGCGCCGCGGCCACGGTCGACATCCTCAACATGAACCGTCAGTCGACCGAGGAGCCCATCGAGGATCCGATGGACGTGAGCGAGGTGCGCTTCGAGGAGACGGGCGACGCGGTCGGCATCCAGGCGCGCGGTCAGGCCGTCGTCACCTTCCACCTCTGAGCCAGCCACCTCCGAGCCGCCCCGCGAGACGACTCACGGGCGGCAGCGGAGTCGGACGCGGGCCGCCACGTTCCCGCTGCGGGGAGCGGACGCGTAGTCGCCGCGGCTCGACATCACGAGCGCGTCCGGCGCGCCGATGATCTCGCCGAAGTTCGAGTTCCAGTACGCGAAGCCCCAACTCGACCGATCCATGTCCGCGGGGATGGCGAGCGCCTCGAGCGAGGAGGCGCCGTCGCGCAGCACGTGGCTCGTGGAGCGTCCACCCTCGTGCGAGGCGTAGACCAGCACGTATCCGCTGCCCCAGCGCATGGCGCCGACGGCGACCCCCATCACGCTGGCGCGCGGGGCGAGCACGAGCGCGGGCTCCGTGGCCGCGCCGAGCGCGTCGAAGCGCTGGCAGTGGACCGAGAGGTCCCACATGCCGTAGACGCGCTGGAAGCACCAGATCCCGCCGTCGTCGCCTGCGGCGAGGGTGGGCACGGTGAGGGCCGCGCTCGGCGCGCCGGGCACGGAGGCTCCCCGCGTGCTCTCGACGGCGGTGTCGGTGAGGACGGCCATGTGCGCGGCGGTCGTGTCGGTCCGCGACCACGCGAAGATCCAGCGCTGCCCCGTCCAGACGAGCCCGTGTCCTCCCATGTCGAGGTTGGCGACGCCCGTGCCGGCGCTCGGGGGCAGGACCTCCACCGTGGGCCCCGTGGGCGCGAGCGACGGGTCGAAGGTGCGGAAGTAGAGCCCGCGGCCCCCCGTGCCCAGGTAGGCCACGCCCACGCGGGAGCCGTTGTAGGCGATGAAGCCGTGCGGACCGGCGAGCGGGACCGGCGCGCCGACGGAGGAGCCGTCGAGGGCGAGCCGCTGGAGCGTCAGCACGCCCCCCGTCGTGTAGGCGACGACGAGCTCGGCGCCGGTCCACACCATGCCGCGAACCTTGTCGAAGCCGATGAGCCGCAGCGCGGTCGGCGCGGTGGCGACGTGCGACGCGCTCGCGTCGTAGCGGGAGACGTGGATCGCGTCCTCTCCAGCCGCGTTTCGCGCCGCGAAGACCCAGACGTACTCGGTGCCCGTCCACACCCCACGCGACGCCTCCGGCGGGGAGACGGGGTCCGTGGCGGGTCGGGACACGCGATCCCACGCGAGATCCGCGGTGGCGCAGCGGTCCACCCCGATCGGCCCGGGCATGCCGCCGTCGAGCACGCCGCCGTCCATCGGCGTCCGGCACGAGGGCTCGTCGGTGACCCCGTCGCAGTCGTTGTCGACGCCGTCGTCGCACACCTCCACGACCGGAACACAATCACATCCTTCATTGACGAGCCCGTCGCAGTCGTCGTCGAGGTCGTTCTCGCAGTTCTCGGCCGAGGGGCCCACCGCGTCGAGGCAGGCCGACCAGACGCCGTCTTCGCCACAGGTCTGGTCGCCGGCCCGGCAGATCCCGGCCATCGGGAACTCGCCCGCGCACGAGCGCGTCGCGCCGGCCTCACAGGCGCAGCCCTCGTCGACCGCGCCGTCGCAGTCGTCGTCGCTCCCGTCGCACCCTTGCTCCCCGGGAGTGACGTCCCCGCTGCACACGCCCCAGGCGCCGAACTCGACCGAGTCGTCGACGTCGCAGCGCTGCACGCCGTCGGCGCAGGTGCCGACGCGGCGGTTGGGGTAGCGCCCGCTGAAGCAGGCCTGCGTCTCACCCGCGCCGCAGGGGCAGCCCTCGTCGATGCGGCCGTCGACGTCGTCGTCCATGCCGTTGCCGCACTCGTCGTACGGGCCAGACGGGATCGGCGGCGTGGTGCCGTCGAAGCGACCCGCGTCGCTCTCACCGACGTTGGAGGTCATCGAGCAGGCGGTGCTCGCGAGCAGGATCGAGATGGGGATCAGGCAGTGGCGCATCCGAGTTTCCTCTCTTCGCCGGGAGATGTGCGTGGAGGGCGCGGCTTCCCAACCCGCGCGACGATTTTCATCGGTCGACGAGGCTCCTGACGCGTGGCGCGTGCGCGGAGTGGGGCCAGCGCGAGAGAAACGCGTCCGCCCGTGTGCGCGCCGCGGCCGGGCTCCCGGATCGGCTCAGCGCCTCGATCGCGATGAGCTCGCGCTCCTGGGTCAGGGCTCCCTCCGGGTAGCGCCGCTGGTGGCGCCCGGCCCAGCGCAGGGCGGCCCGCGGCGAGGTGGCCAGGGCGCGCTGGGCGCGATCGATCAGGTCCGTCTCGGAGAGCGCGCTGGCCGGCGAAGGAGTCGGCGCCGACGGTGGCGGGGGCTCCGGCCGCGGGCTGGGATCGACCGAGCTCTCCACGGCGCTCTCCGCGACCACGCCCGCCGCCTCGGGCGCGCGCTCGGGGATCCTGTCCGGGGTGGGCGCGCTCTGCGTCACGGCAGGGGGCGATGACTCGGGCGCGACCTCGGTTGGCCCCGCGAGGTAGACGGCCAGGCCGAGCACCACCGCGGCGGCCCCGATCGCGGTGACGGCGCCATATCCGAACGCGCTCCCTCCCGCTCCGCCGCCGCCCGGGCCGCCCCCGCCGAGCTGCGGCGCGAGCCGCTCGCGCAGCGCCGCGCGCTCCGCCTCGGACGCCTCCTCACGGCGGCCCGCGTCGAAGAGCGCCTCGAGCCCGTCCGGCAGATCCACGTCGTCAGGCTCGTTCATCGCTCCCCCCGGTGCTCGGCTTCCAGCGCCTCGTAGGCGGCCGCCGCCGCGCGCTTCGCGGCGTAGAGCCGCGAGTACGCCGTCTTCAAAGGGATGGACAGCGCGTCGGCGACGTCTCTCATGGGGATCTCCTCGATGGCGTGCGCCACCAGCACGGCCCGCTTGTCCTCGTCGAGCGCCGCGAGGACCTGCCGGAGACGCGCGCGCTGCTGGGACCGCTCCACCGGATCGGGCGCGGGCGGCTGCGTCTCTCGCGCGGCCGGGGCGGCGGTGGGCACCTCGCGTCGCACCTGAGCGCGGCGCTGGTGGTTGCGCACGACGCCGAAGCAGATCCGGTAGAGCCAGCTGCGCGCCCCGTCGGGCCGATCGAGCTGCGCGCGCTTCTCGTGGGCGACGGTGAAGACCTCCTGCGCCAGGTCGAGCGCGTCCGCCTCCCGCGCCCCGAGGTGGCGCACGGAGCGGAGCACGAACGACGTGTGCGCCTCGAAGAGGGCGCGGAAGCCGTCCTCATCGACGCGGCTCGGGGCAGGAGCGCTCACCTGAGGAGATGTGTGTGGCGGGGCCAGGTTCTCACTCCTCGGGAAAACTGAGCGCGAGCGAGGCGGCGAGGCCGAGCGAGATCGGCGCCCCCTCGAAGACGACCTGCTCGTCCCCCGGCGGCCCAGCGGTGAGGCGATGCTGGATGAGCGGGACGTCGACCAGCGCGGCGAGCGAGACCCAGAGCGGACCGGCCAGCCGGAGCGCGGCGCCGATCCGCGTGATCAGGTCCAGCCGCGGCGCCTCCACCCGCCGGACCACGTCGAGCCCGACGCCCGCCGCGTGCAGCTGCCCCCCGACCACGCCGGCGCAGGTGATCAGCCGCAGATCGTCCCCGTCGAAGAAGCGCGGACAGATCGACGCGCCCGCCGACCAGAGCCACAGATCGAGCGCCGCCGCGCCCTCCCAGCGGAACGGCGGCACGACCTGCACCTCCGCGACGAGCTCCAGCGGCCAGGCCGTCCAGCGCAGGCCGAGGGTCTGCCGGATCCCGAACGCCGGCCCGGGCACGCCGAGGCCACGGACGCTCGCGCCGAGCCCGACGCTGAGCCCCAGGCGGCCCTCGTCCACCGGCGGCGGCTCGATCTCCTCCGCGGGGATCGGCGGCGAGGGGCGCGCGGGGGTCGGGGCTGGAGGAGGCGGCGGCGGCGCGGGCTCGTACAAGCGGACGAGCGGCTCGTGCTGCGTCACGAGCAGCGAGACGACGATGGCCACCGTCCGGAGGAGCGCCCCACAGGGCGCCTCGCCTCCCTCGATGACGCGCTCCCCGAGCGCCGCGCCGTCGGGGGCCTGCAGCGCGAGGCGCGCGCGGAAGCCATCGTCGACCGGCTCGATCGCGCCCTCGATGACGAAGCCTGGAGAGTCTCCGTCCGAGAACACCGACCGCCCCAGGCGCTCCTCGACCGCGAGCGCGACGGCGCTCCGATCGGGGCAGCCCGCGCCCTCGGGGGCGCGCCAGCGCAGCTCGACATCGGCCCGCGCGGTCGTGGCCGCGAACAGGGGAGCGAGCAGCGCACCGAGGAGCCAGGGCCCCCACGCTCGGCGATGGCCCATCATCAGCGGGGGAGCGGGGCGTCGGGGACCCAGGCGGCGCGGACGCGGGGACCGCGCGGCGGGAGCAGCGCGCGCCGGGCCTCGAACCACGCGCGCAGCTCGGCCGACGGCGTCGCCTTGGGGCCGTCGAAGAGCGCGGCGCCGTACCTCGCGTCGCGCGCGAAGGCGCCGACGATGGCGGGCGCGCGGGAGAGGCTGCGCCCGTGCTCGAGCGTGAGCGCGACGATCACCGCGTCGTCGGGCAGCCCGTCGTCGAGCGACTCGACCTCGGCCGCGTCGAGCAGCGGGACGATGGCCCGGGAGGGCGGCGTCGCGCCCGTCGGCAAGACCGCGCCCCCGCACGCCCGCGCGACCGCGTCCGCCAGCGCCCAGCGCGCCTCCGAGACGGCGACCACGTGCCGGGGGCGCTGCACCGTCGCCTCGAGCAGCCACCCGAGGTCGGCCAGCCACTGCGCGACGCGCGCGGCGTCCACCTCGAGCGTGCGGTAGCGCCCCCCGAGCGGGCCGCCCGCGTCCAGCACCGCGCCCGCGTGCTCGACGAAGTAGTAGTCGCGCGCGTCCTCCATCTCGCCGTGCTCGGCCCGGGCCAGGGCGTGCTGGAGCTTGCGGCGGAGCGAAGGCGCGCCGTGCAGCTCCCCCAGCGCGCCCGCCGCCGCCTCGAGGTCGCCCGTCAGCAGCGACGCCCACCCGAACTCGAAGAGCGCGCCGGGGTCGTCGCCGAGGCAGGGGTGCAAGGCGAGCGTGGCGATGACCATGTCGGGCCGCCCCGCGCGCGCCTGGGCCAGCGCCAGCTCGCTGCGCACGACCGCGTCGAAGGGCACGAACGCGAGCGCCCGCTCGAGCAGCACCGCCGCGACCTCGGGCTGCTCGCGCGTGAGCAGCTCGCTGCCCAGCTCGAAGAGCCGCTGCGGGTCGTGGGGCGCGTCGGCGGCGCGGTCGAAGAGCTCGGCCGTGACCGGCTCGCCGGCCGAGCGCAGGACCTGGCCCGCGAGGTGGAAGAGCTGCTCGTCCTCCGGATCGGCGCGCAGCGCCTCGACGATCGGCTCCCACGCGCGCTCCGCCCCGCCCCCTTCGTAGAGATCGGTCAGACGCGCGAGCACCTCCGCGCGCTGCTCGCGGCGCTTGCGCGAGCCGAAGATGTTGCCGAGCCAGCCCATGGGGGCGGAACCCTGAGGCGCAGACCGCGCTCCGGTCAAGCCCCGCCGACCCGCTCGTCGACCCACGCGTCGATCGTGGACTCCGCGTAGCGGATCGAGTCCGGGATGCCCACGCCGCGGTAGGCGTTGCCGGCCAGCCGCACGCCCGGGAGGGACGTCGCGAGCGCCTCGATCGCGTCCGCGCGCTCGCGATGGCCGAGCTGGTACTGCGGCATGGCTCGCGCGTAGCGCACCACGAGCGAGAAGCCGGGCTCGCGCTCGACGCCCATGAGGCTGCGCAGCTCGCGGCGGGCGAGCGCGACGAGCGAGGCGTCGTCGAGATCGGTGGCGTCCGGCGCGTTCGCGCCGCCGATGAACACGCGCAGCAAGACCTGCCCCTCGGGCGCGCGCCCGGGCCACTTGACGCTGCTGAAGGTCGCGGCGAGCACGCTGCGCCGCTCGACGGCCGGGACGACGAACCCGAACGCGTCCATCGGGTGCGGGATCGCGTCCCGGGGCCAGCTGAAGGTCACCGTCGCGGCGGAGCCGTAGGGGATGGCGTCGAGCGCGTCCGCGAGGGGCGCCGCGTGGGGGCGCAGCAGGGCCGCGCTCCGCCACGCCGGCAGCGCGAGCAGGACACGGTCGGCCTCGAAGACCTCGTCGTCGGTGCGCACGCGCCAGCCCGCGTCGAGGGCGCGGACCGGAGCGCGGGTCCGGATCCGGTCACCGAGCCGCGCGGCCAGCGCGTCGACGAGCACCTGCATGCCGCCGTCGAACGCCACGAACAGGCCGTAGCGCGCCCCGCTCGCCGCCTGCTCGGTCTTCTTGCGCTGCCCCGCGCGCATGCCGCGGATCACCGAGCCGTGGCGCCGCTCGAGGTCGACGAAGCGCGGCATGGTGGCGGCGAGGCTCAGCCGATCCGGATCGCCCCCGTAGATCCCTCCGACGAGCGGCTGCGCGAGGCGGTCGAGCACCTCGCGGCCGAAGCGGCGCCGGACGAAGCGCGCCATGCTCTCCTCCCCCTCGCCCTTCGGCACGAGCGGCTCGAGCGCGGCGCGGAGCTTGCCGGGCCAGCTCATGACCGGCGTCGTGGCCCAGGTCGTCCAGCGCGTGGGCGCCATGAGCGAGAAGCCCTCCGGGACCTTCACCAGCTCGCCCCGGAACACCACGTACGCGCCGCGGTACGCGGTGTTCGTCTCGATGATCCGATCGGCGATGCCGAGCCGCGTCGCCAGCTCGATCGCGGCGCGCTTCTCGCTGAGGATGGAGTCGGGGCCGGTCTCGACGACGAACCCGTCCGTCTCGACCGTGCCCAGGATGCCGCCGACGCGGTCGCTGGCCTCGAGCACGACGACGTCGGCGGCGGGGTCCTTCTCGAGCAGCCGATGCGCGGCCGCGAGCCCGGACAGCCCTCCCCCGACGACGACCGTGCGGCTCACCGCGCGCTCTGCTCGTGCACGTAGTCGACGAGCGCCCTCACCTGATCGACCTCGGACCAACGCAAGATGCCATGACCGAGGTTGAACACGTGGCCCTCCTGGCCCTTCACCTCGTCGAGCACGGCCTTCGTGCGCTCGAACATCACCTCGCGGGGCGCGAGCACGCTGACGGGATCGAGGTTGCCCTGGATGCCGACGTCGCGGCCGACCCGGTCCCACGCCTCGCTCAGCGGCAGGCGCCAGTCCACGCTCATCACGTGACCGCCGGCCTCGCGCAGCACGGGGTAGAGCGCGGGGTTGCCCTGCCCGAAGTGGATGCAGGGCACGCGATCGCCGAGCGCCTCGAAGATGCCCTTCACGTGCGGGAGCACGTAGCGGCGGTAGTCGGCCTCGCTGAGGCAGCCCACCCACGAGTCGAAGAGCTGCACCGCCTGCGCGCCGGCGTCGATCTGCGCGATGAGGTAGCCCGTGATGGCGCGGCTGAAGCGATCCATCAGCGTGTTCCAGGCGCCCTCGTCGCCGTACATGATCTTCTTCGTGTGGTGGTAGTCGCGCGAGCCGCCGCCCTCGATCGCGTAGCTGGCGAGGGTGAAGGGCGCCCCCGCGAAGCCGATGAGCGGGGTCTTGCCGTCCAGCTCCTTCCGGATGGCCTTGACGGACTCCATCACGTAGGAGAGCTCCGCCGCCGCGTCGATCTCCTCGGCCACGCGATCGATGTCCGCCGCGCTGCGGAGCGGGTTCTCGATCTTGGGGCCCTCGCCCTTGGCGAAGTGGAAGCCGACACCGAGCGGCTCGAGGATGAGCAAGATGTCGGCGAAGAGGATCGCCGCGTCCACGCCGAGCTGCTCGACCGCGTCGACGGTCACCTGGCAGGCGAGCTCGGGCGTCTTGCAGAGCTCGACGAAGCTGACCTTCGAGCGGATCTCCATGTAGCTGGGCTGGTAGCGCCCTGCCTGACGCATGAGCCAGATGGGGGTGTAGGGCACCGGCTCGCGGCGACAGGCCTTGAGGAACACGTGGTCGTCGGACATCCCGCGGAGGGTTCGGTTAGCCGGGCTCCCCGTCAAGGGAGGAGATGCACGGCGTCACCCAGGACGCGACCGATCGCACGGCGCCGCTCGTCGGTGAGCGCCTCGTCTCCGGCGCTCGAGAGCGGGATCACCCGGATGTCCGGCTGGTCCACGCGGCGCCGCTCCTCGTCCCACCAGTTGTTCGCCGTCCAGAGCGGGACCGCCTCCGCCGCCGACACGCTCACCCGGCCGTCCTCCATCACGTCGAGCGCCACGCGCAGCCACACTCCGTCGCGCGTGGCCGGCTCGCGGAGCGGCAGCTGGACGGATCGATCGCGCCGCCCCTGGCGGAAGTGGTAGCCCTGGTTCGAGACCAGGTTGCCGAGGCTGTACGCGACGAAGGCCTCGCCCCGAGGAGACGCGACGCGCTCCGCACGCTGCAACACGTGTGGACCATGCCCGAGCACGACGTCCGCCCCGTGCTCCACGAGAAAAGCGGCCCGGCTGCGCTGCTCGGAGCGATCTTCGTGACGGTAGGCGAGCCCCCAGTGCATCGACGCGACCACCACGTCCGCGTCGGCGCGCGCGCGCTCGAGCACGCGACGGGCTCTGCGCTCGTCCCAGGTCGCGATGCGCACCGCGGGCCGTCTCGTGCCCGGATGCCCCTGCAGGATCACCGTGAAGGCGACGAAGGCGACCCGCACTCCGTCTCGCTCCACGATGACCGGCCCCGCCGCCTCCTCTTCGTCCGCGGCGGCGCCCACGGGCGCGATGCCCTCGCGGCGCAGCACCTCGAGGGTGTGCACCATGCCGGTGTCGCGCTGGTCCCACGCGTGGTTGTTGGCGACGCTCAGCACGTCCAGGCCCGCCCGCGCCAGCGCGCCCGCGGCCTCGGGCGGCGCGCCGAGCCTCGGGGGATCACCCCGCATCGGCTCGCGGTCGACGCTGAGCGGGGTCTCGAGGTTGGCGAACGCGATCTCCCGGTCGGAGACGGTCTCGCGGAGACCGGCGAAGAGCCGGTCGAAGCCGTGCGCCGCCGCCGCCTCGACCACGCGCGTGTGGAACAGCACATCCCCGCTCGCGCCGATGATGACGTGACGCGGCCGCTGCTGCGCGCGCAGGGGCAGGCTGGCCGCGCCCAGGGCGAGGGCGGCGAGCGAGAGCGCGAACACGAAGGGGGCGCGTCGAACGGCGGCGCGGCGCATCGCCGCAAGGTGATCCCAGGGGGGCACGCGAGTCAAATCCCGCGCGGCTTGGCCGCTTCGACGGTGGCGGCCGAGTCGTCTCGGTGCGTCGCGCTGCCACGCCCCGCCAGGGCCCGCCCCGTCGGGGCCCGGCGGCACACGCGCTGCACCACGGGGACGCATGAACACCAAACCGATGCCCGACGGCCCCGCCCCCTCGCTCGAGCTCCAGCTGACGGACGGGACGACATGGTCTCTCGACGCGCAGCGCCCCGAGAGCTTCACCATGATCGTCATGTACCGGGGCAAGCACTGCCCGGTCTGCGAGAAGTACCTGAAGACCGCGCAGACGCTGGCCGACCGCTACGAGGAGCTGGGCGTGAGCCTCGTCGCCGTGAGCATGGACGACCTGGAGCGCGCGAAGGACTCGAAGGAGGAGTGGGGGATCGACCGCTTCCCCGTCGCCTACGGCATGAGCGAGGCCACCGCCCTCGCCTGGGGCCTCTACCTCTCCGACTCCATCAAGGAGGAGGAGCCCCGGCGCTTCAGCGAGCCTGGACTCTTCCTCGTGCGCCCCGACGGCACCCTGCACTACGCCGCGATCAACTCCATGCCGTTCGGGCGTCCCGACCTCGAGGACATGGCCGACGCGATCGAGTTCGTGCTCGAGAAGAAGTACCCCGCGCGCGGACGCGTCGCCGCCTGACGGCGCTCGCGCTCTCTCTGCCATCGACGCCGCTCCCCCCGGGAGGCGGCGTCTCTCGTCGAGCGCCGCAGCGCCATCTCGCCGCGGTGGCGCGACCGTCGCACCTCGCCACAGGGAGCGGAGGCGCGCGACCCGCGAAGACCCGGCCCACGCTCAAGCCAGGTGAAGAGGGGTCGGCACGAGCGATGCAGTGCCCCGGGTGACTGACACGAGGCGCGGCCCGTATGTGCGCGCCACTACGGAGGAAGAGAACATGACTACGAAATGGATGACCGCGCTCGGAATCTTCGCCGCTCTGGGCCTGACCGCCTGCAGCGAGCGCACGGAAGGCCACCTCGAGCAGAGCGGGCGCAGCCTCGGCGAAGCGACCGAGTCTGCGGCCGAGGACATCGATCGCGCCGGCGAGCACGCCGAGGCCGAGGCGGCCGAGGACTGGAACGAAGCCGAGCGTGAATGGAACCAGGAGACCCGCGAAGCGGATCGCGCGATGGACCGCGCCGAGAACGACGTCGAGCGCGAGGTCGCCGGTGCGCGCGCGGAGATGGAGGCCGAGGCCGAGGCCCTCGAGCGCGCGGAAGAAGAAGGTGACCGCGCGGAGGCCGAGGCAGAGCGCCGCTACTGATCGCGCCGCTCACTCCACCCCCACCGATTGACCCCCAAGGAGGAAGAACACCCATGAGGACCCCACAGGCCCTACGCAACAGACCCTGGCTCGAGCCGGCCGCACGCGCCGGCTACGTGGCCAAGGGCATCATCTACGCCCTGATCGGCGGCCTCGCGATCGCGCAGGTCGTGGAGAGCGCGGGCAGCATCGGCGGCGGCCGCAACGCCGTCCAGACCATCGGCCAGCAGCCCTTCGGGCAGATCCTGCTCGTGATCATCGGTGTCGGCCTCTTCGCCTACGCCCTCTGGCGCGCGGTCCAGGCCATCTTCGATCCCGAGGACGCGCAGTCGGACACCGGCGGCACCCTCAAGCGGATCGGGTACGGCGCCAGCGGCGCGGTGCACGCGATGCTCGGCGTGGCGGCGTTCCAGATGGCGCTCGGCAGCGGCGGCGGCGGCTCGTCGAAGAAGACCTACCTCGCGGAGCTGCTCGCGATCGACACGATCGGACCGGTCCTCGTCATCGGCCTCGGCCTCTTCGTGATCGGCTTCGCCGTCTACCAGCTCTACAAGGCGGCGACGCTGAAGTTCCAGGAGGAGTTGAAGACCGGAGAGATGAGCCGCTCGCTCCGCAAGTGGGTCCCCAAGCTCGGCCGCTTCGCGCTCGCCAGCCGGGGCGTGGTCTTCGCCATCGTGGGCGTCTTCCTCGTGAAGGCGGGCCTCGACTCGAACCCGGGTGAGTTCGAGGGCGTGGGCGGGGCGCTGCGCGAGATCGGATCCGAGAGCTTCGGCTCGATCCTGCTCGTGCTCGTCGCGACCGGCCTCGCCGCCTACGGCGCGTTCCAGGTCGTGATGGCGCGCTATCGCAAGATCCCCGCGCGCTGAGCAGGACGCCCGCGCCGTGGCCCCAATGGGGTGCGGCGCGGGCGCGCGCCTTCAGGCACGCTCGACGCCGCGCGCGCGGTCGATGGCCGACAGCAGCCGCTCGGGCGTGAAGGGCTTGGAGACCAGCTCCGCGTCGAGCGCGGCCAGCCGGGCCGGCTCGGTCAGCGGCGCCGCGTAGCCGGAGATGATCACGACGGGCTGCGTGGGCCGCCGCTCTCTGAGCCGCGTCAGCAGCTCCACCCCGTCCATCCCGGGCATGACCACGTCCGTGACCACGACGTCGTAGCGCTCCGCGGGGCTCGAGACCCGCTCGAGCGCGGACGCGCCGTCCGCCGCCGTCTGCACCTCGAAGCCCATGCGCTCGAGCAGCTTGCGGGTGACGCCGCGGACGCGCGGGTCGTCATCGGCGAGGAGCACCTTCCCCGAGCGCGTGCGCTCGAGCGTCGCGGGCGGGCGATCCGAGGCGAGGCGGGCCGCGGTCTCTGGCGCCTCGACGCGCGGGAAGCGCAGCGTGAACGTCGTGCCCTCGCCCAGCTCGGACGCGACCGTGATGTCCCCGCCCATCTGCCGCACGAGGCCGTACGCGGTGGCGAGCCCGAGACCCGTGCCGCCGCTGCTCTCCTTGGTCGTGAAGAACGGCTCGAAGATGTGCGCGAGGGTCTCCGCGTCCATCCCGTGGCCCGCGTCCGACACGGTGAGCACGGCCTGGGTCTTCTCGGCCCGCACGTCGAGACACACGCAGCCCCCGGTGGGCATCGCGTCGCGCGCGTTGATCACCAGGTTCAGCAGCACCTGCGTCAGGAGCGCGCGGTCACCCCGGACGAAGCCCGCCTCGGCCTGGGGTGAGACCTCCACCCAGACGCCGTCGCCCAAGGTGCGGGTCAACATGCGCGACTGATCACGCGCGACCTCCCGGAGATCGACGGGCTCGGCGCGCTCTTCACGGCGCCGCGCGAAGGCGAGCAGGTGCTGCGTCAGCTCCATGCCCCGGTCGGCGGCCATCTCGATCGCGTCGAGGTCCTCGTCCTCCCCGATTCCCTTGGCGACGCGGTGCAGGTGCACGCCGGAGACCACCACCGTGAGGAGGTTGTTGAAGTCGTGCGCGATGCCGCCCGCGAGCCGCCCGAGCGCCTCCATGCGCTCGCCGCGCGCCGCCTGCTCGCGCAGCAGTCGCTCAGAGGAGAGGTCGCGCACGAACCCCTCGAAGGTGTGGGAGAGCCCCTCGTCCGCCGAGACCCGCCGCGCGACGAGCTCCACCGGGAGCTCCTCGCCGTCCGCTCTCCGGAGCCGCGCGTGCGCGCGCAGGATCGCGCGCTCGCCGTGCTCGGCGATGATGCGGTCGCGCTCCTCGGGGTCGGCGTAGAGGTCTTCGCGGATGTTCAACCCGAGCAGGTCCTCCGGGCGCTCGTAGCCGAGCATCTCGACGAGCGCGCGGTTGACGAAGACGAAGCGGCCGTCCGCCGTCGACGCGAAGATGCCCTCGATGGCGTTGTCGAAGAAGCGCTCCAGGCGCTGGGCGCTCCGCTCGGCCTCGAGCCGCGTGCCGTCAGCGTGCATCAGGATGAAGCCGGTGCCGATCACCGTGATCAGGACCTCGGCCACCATCGTGCCCCACGGCCGCACCCACTCGAGATGCCCGACGAAGGGGAAGTCGAGCGCGTGCAGTCCCCACAGGCAGAGCGCCGCGCCCGCGACCTTGGCTCCCACCCCGCTCAGACGGCTGAGCTGGACGCCCCTCGTCAGCAGCCACGCGCCGAGCACGGCGAAGAGCGGCAGCGTGACCACGAGGAGCGGCAGCCCGAGCGCCGCGCCCGCGACCACCGCCCACGCGACCCCGACGCTCTCCGCCACGAGCCAGCGCCACGGCCATCGAGCCCGCAGATAGAAGCTCGCGCCGATGAGCGTCGCGTTGGCCGACAGCATCGTGAGCACGCCGATCAGCTCCGGCGCGTCGAGCCCCGCGGACACGAAAGAGGTCACCGCGAGGACGTTGCCGAGCGTGTAGAGGGCCCACGCCGTCGACCAGGCGACGAGATAAGGGCGGCGGTCCGACCACAGGAGCGCGGCGAACACCACGGTGAGCGCGAGGTTCGTGAGCGTCAGCCCCACCAGATAAGGGGCGAGCGTCATCATCGGATCGATCGAGCTCTCCACTGCCTCGTCCTCGCCTGGGTCTAACAGTCCGTTGAAGAACCTCGCTCCTCGTCTCTCGGGCGGGACGACCCGTCTCTCGGCCCGTGTCTCCTCGAAAATGCTGAAGCATTTCCTCGTCGCCCCGAACCGAGAACCGGGCCGTCGCGCTCCGAGATCCTTCG
>JAVJQK010000091.1 GCA_040218145.1 Sandaracinaceae bacterium
CCTCGCCGGCGGGACAGCGCGCCCAGCGCGCCAGTCGCTCCTCCGAAATGCTTCAGCATTTCGTCGTCGGCCCGGCGCGCTGGACACGCCGTCGCGCTCGGCGATGCATCGCGCGCATCTTCGCCGGACCCTGCTAGAGAGTTGAACCGCTTACCGGACCGAGCATGCCGTTTCCCGCGTTTTCTGGGTAAGGCGCGACGAGGGAGCGTGCCCTCAGCACGTGACCGAGGAAGCAACGCAGCCCAGGAATCGCGGGGGACGGCAGGCGACGGAAGGTAAGTGGATCAACTCTCTAGCTTTGCCTGCCGAACGCGCGGGCACGGGCAGGGGCACGGGAGCAGGTCGCTTTTCAGCGACCTGCTATGGTCCCGGCATGTCACGTCTGCCGTTGAAGCTCGCCGAGATGACCTTCGAGGAGGCCGAGCACGCCTCCGAGCTGGGCGCGGTGGGGCTCCTGCCGGCGGGCGCGACCGAGGCGCACGGGCCGCACCTGCCGCTCTCGACGGATGTGGTCATCAGCGAGACCGCGGCCGTCCGCGCCGCCATGCAGCTCCGCCGGGCCAACGTGTCGGCGGTCGTCATGCCGCCGCTGGCGTACGCGGTGACGGAGTTCGCGGCCGACTTCCGGGGCACCGTCTCCATCTCGCTCGAGACGGCGACCGCGCTGGTGCGGGACGTGATCCTCGGGGCGCACCGCGCCGGGCTGAGCGGCGTCGTGATCTGCAACGCGCACCTCGAGCCCGGCAACCTGAAGGCGCTGAAGGACGGCGTCGCGCAGGCGAACGAGCGGGGAGGGCGCGCGATCTTCCCGGACGTGACCCGCAAGCCGCACGCGCTCCGCCTCGGCGACGAGTTCAAGAGCGGCGCGTGCCACGCGGGCAGCTACGAGACGAGCCTCGTGCTCGCCGCCGATCCGTTCCTGGTGCGGAGCGACATCGCGGAGGGGCTCGAGGCGAACCCCAGCTCGCTCTCGGTCGCCATCCGCGATGGCAAGAAGACTTTCCAGGAGGCGGGCGGCCCGCGCGCGTACTTCGGCTACCCCGCCGACGCCAGCGCGGCCGAGGGGGAGCTGCTCTACAAGGAGCTCGCCGACATCTTCGCGGAGGCGGCCCGCGAGCTCGGCGGCGCCTGAGCGGCGGACGCGCCGCTGACCCGATGAGCGCTCACCGGGTCAGCGTCGAAGATCAGCGAAGTCTATCAGCCGGCGTCGTCTTCGAACGTCGCCAGGCGCATGAAGCGGCGCACGTGCGCGTCCTCGTCGCCGAAGAGCGCGTTGAGCACCCGCATGCGCTTGAAGTAGAGGCTGATGTCGTGCTCGTCGGTCACGCCGATGCCGCCGTGGAGCTGCGTGCCCTGCGCGACGACGTCGAAGCCGTTCTGGGTGAGCTGCGCCTTGGCCGCGCTCACCGCGCGCTGACGCTCGCGCGCGTCCGACGAGTCGGCGAGCGCGTTCGCGAGGATGCTCGTCCCCTTGAGCAGCTCCACCTGGACGAACATGTCGACCGCGCGGTGCTGGAGCGCCTGGAAGATGCCGATCGGCACGTTGAACTGCTTGCGGGTCTTCAGGTATTCGACCGTCATCCAGAGCACCGCGTTGGCGAGGCCGAGCCCCTCGGCGCACGCGGCGGCGGCCCCCTTGTCGAGCACCCAGCTCAGGATCGGCGCGGCCTGGCCCTCCTCGCCGAGGAGCTGGCCCTCGGCGCCGTCGAGCAGCACCCGCGCCGCGCGGCCGCCGTCCATCGTCTTGACGGACTGGATGGTCAGGCCGCTCGCGCCCTTCGGCACGGCGAAGAGCGAGACGCCGTCCGCCTCGCGGGCGCTCCCGCCGGTGCGCGCGCTGACGATCAGATGATCGGCCGCGTGCCCGTTGAGGACCCAGACCTTCTCGCCGCGGAGCACGTAGCCGCCCCCCGACTTCTCGGCCTTGGTCTCCACGTTGGAGATGTCGTAGCGGGCCTGCCGCTCCGACCACGCGAGCGCGAGCGAGCTCTCACCCTCGACCATCGGGCCGAGCAGCTCCTTCTGCTGCGCCTCGCTGCCGCCGTGCACGAGGGCCATGCCGCCGAGGATCACGCTCGCGGTGTAGGGCTCGGGCACGAGGGTGCTGCCGAACTGCTCGAGCAGGATCGACGCGTCCGTCATCGTGCCGCCGAACCCGCCCACGCTCTCGGGCATGGGCAGGCCGAGCCAGCCGAGCTCGCCCATTTGTCGATAGACGGCGCGGTCGTAGCCGAGCTCGCTGTCGCGCAGCTTCCGCATGCGCTCGACGGGGCTGTCCTTCTTGACGAAGGAGGCCGCCGTCTCCTGGATCATCTTCTGGTCTTCGGTGAGCTGGAAGTCCATGGCGCGCCTCCTACTGCTTGGCCTTGCCGGGCTGGGGCAGCCCGAGGATCAGCTTCGCGATGATGTTCTTCTGGATCTCGTTCGAGCCGCCGTAGATGGTCGTGGCCCGGGTGTAGTTGAAGGTGCTGGGCACACCCTCCTCGTTGGGCGGCACGACGCCGTCCTCGTTGAACCACGTCAAGGCGTTCTGCCCCATCGCCTCCATGGCCAGCTCCTGCGTCTTCTGCAGGATCTCGGAGCCGCGGAGCTTGAGGATGGAGCTCTCCGGGCCCGGCGCGTGGCCGAGCTGCGCGCCCGCGAGCGCGCGGAAGTTGGCCATCTTGAGCGCCTCGAGCTCGATCTCGAGCCGGGCCACCTTCGCGCGGAAGAGGTCGTCCTCGAGCAGCGGCTTGCCGCCGCGCAGGGTGTTCTTCGCGATGCGCTTGATGTGCCCGATCTCGCGCGTCGACTGCCCGACGGCCGCGATCATCGTGCGCTCGTGGCCGAGCAACGCCTTGGCCATCGTCCAGCCCTGGTCGACCTTCCCGACCACGTTCTCCTTCGGCACCTTCACGTTGTCGAAGTAGGTGTCGCAGAAGGCGGGCGTGTGCCCGCTGGTGAGCATGGGTTTGACGTCGACGCCCTCGGACTTCAGGTCGATGAGCAGGAAGCTGATCCCCGCCTGCTTCTTCACCTCCTGGTTCGTGCGCACGAGGCAGAAGATCCAGTCGGCGTACTGCGCGTAGGTGGTCCAGGTCTTCTGCCCGTTGACGACGAAGTGGTCGCCCGCGTCCTCGGCCGTGGTGCGGAGCGAGGCGAGGTCGCTGCCCGCGTTCGGCTCCGAGTAGCCCTGGCACCAGACCTCCTCGCCGCTGAGGATCTTCGGCAGGTAGCGCTGCTTCTGCGCGTCGGTGCCGAACTGGATGATGAGGGGGCCGACCATCACGAGCCCGAAGGGGCTCAGCTGCGGGGTGCCGGCCTTCTCGAGCTCCTCCGAGAAGATGAAGCGGTGCGCGGCGTCCCAGCCGGGGCCGCCCACCTCCTTGGGCCAGTGCGGGGCCACCCAGCCCTTGGCGTAGAGGATTTTGTGCCACTCCATGATCTCGGGCATGGAGAAGTTGCCGTCGACCTCGGCCTTGGCCGCGAGGTGAGGCGGAAGGGCGGACGCGATCCACGAGCGGACCTCCTCGCGGAAGGCCTCCTGCTCGGGCGTGAAAGAGAGATCCATGTTGCTGCGCTCCCGTGCTTCGAATGCGCGAGGGATCGACCTCGCTGAACCGCGGTTCACATACCACGACGTGGGCGCGGGCTCCACGGCATCCGGATCAGGACGGCGGCGGCGCGTCTCGCCAGGGCTCGGGCGCCCACGCGCTCGGGTCGACGCCCTCGAGCGGCGGGGTGTCGGAGACGGTCAGCTCCGCGTCGAAGAGCTCCGCGAGGATGCCCTCGAGCTTCGGCGTGACCTCGTCCATCGGCACGTCCCGGCCGGTCTCCTCGACCAGCGAGGTGACGCCGCGGTCCTGGATACCGCAAGGGACGATCACGCCGAAGTGAGACAGGTCGGTGCTGACGTTGAAGGCGAAGCCGTGCATCGTCACCCAGCGGCTGATGCGCACGCCGATCGCGCCGATCTTGCGGTCGCCGACCCAGGTGCCGTTCAGCTTGGGCACGCGCCCGGCGTCGAGCCCGTAGGCGGCGGCGAGGCGGATCATCGCCTCCTCGAGATCCGTGACGTAGCGGCGCACGTCCTTGCGGTCCGGGCTCAGGTCGAGGATGGGGTAGCCGACGAGCTGCCCCGGGCCGTGGTAGGTCACGTCGCCGCCCCGGCCGATCTCGTGCACGTCGAAGCCACGGGCGGCGAGGAGCGCGCGCGACAGCAAGATGTTCTGCTCCTTGGCGCCGCGCCCCAGGGTCACCACGGGCGGGTGCTCGAGGAGCAGGAGCGTGTCGCCGATCCGGCCTCGGATGCGCGCGCGCTGGAGCCGCTCCTGGAGCTCGAGGGCCTCCGCGTAGCGCACGAGGCCCATGCGGTGAACGGTGATCTGCCGTGGCATGCGCGGACTCTAGCGCTGCGAGGTCGCGGCGGTAGTCACTCGAACACGACCTCCGCGGGGAAGGGCCGGGCGCCCTCGGGCCCCACGCCGAGCTGACCGCTCAGGTTCAGGCCCCAGCAGAAGATCCGGTCTCCCAGCGTCAGCGCGCACGCGTGCCCCTGCCCCGTGCTCACCGCGGCCGCGTTGGGCAGGTCGAGCGGCTCCACCGGGGTCAGGTGGTCGTCCATCGTGCCGTCGCCCAGGCGGCCCGAGCCCCCGAAGCCCCAGCAGCGGACGCGCTGGTCGCCGCCGAGCAGGCACGCGTGGTTGTGGGGCCCGTAGGTGAGGGCGACGACCTCGGCCGGCAGCGCGGAGCCGGGGGTGGGGCGCGGCCGGTCGACCTCGCCGCCGTCGCCCACCTGGCCGTAGTCGTTGGCCCCCCAGCAGAGCGGGGCGCCGCCCCCGAGGAGCGCGCAGCTGGTGGCGCCGCCGGCGAAGATCGCGACCGCGTCGGCGGTGCCGGGCACGGGCTCCGGGCGCGCTCGATTGGCCCCATCACCGTCCCCGAGCTCGCCGCGGCCGCTGCCGCCCCAGCACCAGACTCCGTCGTCGCGGAGCGCGCAGCTGTGGGACCCGCCGAGCGCGATCGCCGACACCCCGTCGAGTACCGGGCGGCCGGCGGCGGGCACCCTGCGCATGTCCTCCACCCCGCTCTGACCGCGCGCGTTGTCTCCCCAGCAGAGCACCTCGCCCAGCTCGGTGAGCGCGCAGGTGTGGAAGCCCCCCGCCGCGACGGCGGCGATGGGCGGGAGGGTCAGCCGCGTCGGCCGGTCCCGGTTCTCGTCGTCGCCCGTGCCGAGCGCGAGGTTGACGTTCGAGCCCCAGCAGAGGAGCTCGCCCTCCGCCGTGACGCCGCAGATGTGGGAGCTGCCCGCGGAGAGCTGCACGAAGGCGGCGTCGGTCTGGACCTGGCGCGGGGCGAAGACCTCCCGCTCGCCGCCCCCGATCCCGAGCTGGCCGGACCCGTTGTGACCCCAGCAGAAGGTCCGACGGTCGAAGCCGATGGCGCAGGTGAAGAAGTGCCCGGACTCGATCCCGCGCCAGCGAGGGCGGACGACCGGCGCGCCGGCGTCGGGCGGAGGGAGCGCCGCGGCGCCGTGGCTCTCGTAGCAGGCGCTCAGCGAGAGACCGGCGAGGAGCAGCGCGAGCAGGGCGGGACGCACGCACGCAGCGTAGCGGGCCGCGCTCAGCGCATCAGGAAGAAGAGCGTGCCCAGCGCCGCGAGCAGGAACGCGGCCAGCGCCGTGAACCCGATCGCGACGCCGGCGGAGGACTTGGCCTCGGCCGGGCTCGCGGTCTGCGCGGGCTGGGGCGGCGGCGGGAAGCTGGGCGCCGGGCGCGGACGCGGGGCGTTGGAGCGCTGCTGGAACTCGAGGATCTGCTGCTCGAGGAGATCGTCCTGCACGGTGTCCTCGGCGTGGTCCTCCACCCCGCGAAAGAACCGGCCGACCTCGAGGGCGAGCACGTTCATGTTCCGGTCGCCGCGCAGGCTGACCATCGTGCCGTCCTTGCCCGGGAACCAGAGGGTGGGCTCGGACTCGAGCGGCGCCGGCTGCCCCGCCGTGCCCCCGGTCTTCTCCGGCCAGCCGCACTTCACGACCAGGTTCGGGTGCCGCCCCGACGCGGTCTGGTCTTCGGGCTTGGCGAGCTTGGCGCGCACGCCGATGCGGCCCAGCTCGTGCGCGAGCCGGCCGAGCCACACCTCGTCGGGGCCCTCGAGCGCCACCCAGAGCCGCGAGTCCTGGGCGATAGTGGGCATCTCGACCCAGTCATCGGAGCCATCGGTCATCCGGCTACGATACCAAAAGCCCGCCCGAACGCGCCGGAGGTTGGCGCGTTCGGTGGTATCTGTGGCGCGAAGTGGCGCCCGCCGAGGCAAGCCTCAGCGGTTGATGAGGTGCACGGCCTCGCCGAGCGCGTGCTTGAAGCTCTCCATCACCGCCTCGCCCAGGGTGGGGTGGGGGTGAATGGTCAGGTGCACGTCCTCCGCGAAGGCGCACATCTCGATGGCCAGCGACGCCTCGCTGATCAGGTCGCTCGCCTCGGGGCCGACGATGGCGACGCCGAGCACCTCGTGGGTCTCCGCGTCGACGATGGTCTTGACGAAGCCCTCGGTGTGACGCACCGCCATCGCGCGACCGCTCACGCTGAAGGGGAACTTGCCGACCTTGACGTTCTTCCCCTGCTCCTTCGCCTGCGTCTCGCTGAGGCCGACGGTGGCGATCTCCGGCTCGGTGAAGATGGCGGAGGGCATCGCGCGCCAGTCCACCGCCGCCTTGTGACCCGCGACCACCTCGGCGACGATCTCGCCCTCCTTGGTCGCCTTGTGCGCGAGGTACGGCGCGCCGATCACGTCGCCGATGGCGTAGACCCCCGAGACGTTCGTCTCGAGCTTCTCGTTCACCTGGATGTGACCGCGCTGGTCCATCTTCACGCCGAGGTCCTCGAGGCCGAGGTTCTTGCTGTTCGGCTTGAAGCCGACGGCCATGAGGACCTTGTTGGCCTCGATGTCGAAGCTCTTGCCGTCCTTGGTCGCGACGGTGACGGTCGCCTTGCCGTCCTTCTTGGTGATCTTCTCGACCTTGGCCTCGACGTGCACCTCGCCGCCGGTCTTCTCGAAGGCCTTCTGCACGACCCGGACGAGGTCCTTGTCCACGCCGGTCAGGATCTGCGGGAGCAGCTCCACCACGACGACCTTCATGCCGAGCTTCTGGTAGACCATGCCCAGCTCGAGGCCGATCACGCCGCCGCCGACGACGACCATCGTGCCCTTCGCCTCGCGCAGGCTCACCGCCTCGCGCGCGCTGATGATGGTCTCACCGTCGATCTCCATGCCGGGGATCTGGATGACCTGCGCGCCGGTGGCGATGATGATGCCCTTGGTGGCCTCGTACGTCGTCTTGCCCCCGTCGGCGTCGGTGACCTCGACCTGGTTCTTGGCGACGAGCTTCGCGGTGCCCATCACCGAGTCGGCCTTGTTGGTCTTGAGCAGGCCCTGCACGCCGGTGGTCAGCTTCTTGACGATGCCCTCCTTCCAGTCCTGCAGCTTGTCGATGTCGATGGAGACGTCTCCGGTGGAGATGCCCATCGTGCCGACGCCCTCCTGCATGTCCTGGTAGGTGTTGGCCGCCGCGATGAGCGCCTTGGACGGGATGCAGCCCCAGTTGAGGCAGACGCCGCCGTAGTACTCCTTCTCGACCACCAGCGTCTTGACGCCGAGCTGGGCCAGGCGGATGCCCGCCGGGTAGCCGCCGGGACCGGCGCCGATGACGATCGCCTCGTAGCTCTTCTCAGCCATGTGTCTCTCCTGAGCGTTTCGTAGGGCTCGCGGTGCGCCGCGGCCAGTGCTGTGGCCCTCTGAAGATCAGGGCCGCTCTTCGCCAAAGAATCAGTGCCCGCGCGGGGCGCTCGGCAGCTTCGACAGCGCGCCTCGCTGCTCCTCCAGGTGCGCCGGCGTCTCGGCGTACACGTCGTCGAACAGGGTCTCGCGCGCGGGCACGCCGAGCTCCTCGACCTCGTCGATCGCGGCGCTGATCTCGCGCTCGAGATCCTCGACCAGGGCCTCCCGGCTCGCGTCGTCGAGCAGCTCCGCCTTGCGCAGGTACGCCT
This sequence comes from Sandaracinaceae bacterium, assembly GCA_040218145.1. GTDB lineage: Bacteria > Myxococcota_A > Polyangia > Polyangiales > Sandaracinaceae > JAVJQK01. Next base: position 8,025 of record JAVJQK010000091.1, read on the forward strand.
CGTAGCGGGTGATCGGGTCCTTCTTGGCCCAGGCGTCGACCTCGTCCTGGCTGCGGTAGCGCGTCGGGTCGTCGCTCGAGGAGTGGGGGCCCATGCGATAGGTGACGGCCTCGACGAAGGTCGGGCCCTCTCCCTTGCGCGCGCGGTCGGCCGCCTCCTTCACCGCGGAGTACACGGCGAGCACGTCGTTGCCGTCGACGCGGACGCCCGGTATGCCGTACGCCTTCGCCTTGACCGCGATGGTGGCCGACGCGGTCTGCTTGTCGGTCGGCACGCTGATGGACCAGTGGTTGTTCTGGCAGATCAGGACGACCGGCGCGCGGTCGTTGGCCGCGAAGGTCATCGAGGCGTGGAAGTCGGGTTGACTCGTCGCGCCGTCGCCCATGAAGCCGACCGCCACCGCGTCGTCGCCGCGCCGCTTGGCCGCCATGGCCGCGCCCACGGCCTGCGGGATCTGCGGCCCGATGCAGCTCGACCAGGAGACCTGGTTCACGGCGCGCCCGCTCATGTGGCTGGGCATCTGCCGGCCCTTGAGCACGTCGCGCTGGTTGCCGTAGACCTGCGCCAGCCACGTGGAGAGCGGGAAGCCGCGACACAGCATGATCGCGCTCTCGCGCAGGGCGGGGAAGATCCAGTCCCGGTCCTCGAGGGCGAAGGCGGTGGCGATGGGGGTCGCCTCCTGCCCGGTGATCGTGCCGAAGAAGCCGACCTTGCCCTGCCGCTGCTTGCCGAGCATGCGCTCGTCGAGCCGGCGGATCTTCAGCAGCTCGCGGTGCATCGCGCGGAGCGTCTCTTCCGGGAGAAACGGGTCCGTGTCGGGGTCGGCGGAGCCGTCGTCGCGGATCACGCGACGCAGGCCGAGGGTGGGGTCTTGGGCGTCCATGAAGGCGCGCGCATCCTACCGTGAACCGACCGAGGATCAACACGCGCCGGCTCACGCCCACGTCACTCGACTCTCACTCGACTCTCACTCGACGATCGGCTCGCAGATGCCCGCGACCTCGATGTCGAACACGCGCGGCGCGGCCATGCGGTCGGTCGTCGACAGGCGCAGCTCCACCTGGAGGAACTGCCGGCTCGGGACGGGGCCAGGCGCCATGGTGAAGTCCGCCGGGTTGCCCTCGAAGGGCCCGATCCACTCCTCCGCCATGAGGCCGTCGCGGGTGTCCGCGCTCCGCGCCCAGACCGTCACCGAGGTACCGGCCGGGATCTCCGCCGTGTACCGCGCGCCCTGCCAGAGGTTGGTGCCGCTCGGGCAGCCCTCGAGCACGAAGTTGTAGCGGCCGCGCGGCTCGGCGAAGACGTTCAGCCCGAAGCCGATGAAGTCGCTGTAGGTGTAGGGGTGCAGGCCGACCTGATGCTCGGTCCACACCCCGGTGGCGGGGTCGAGCCGGGCCGCGATGTTGTTGGTGCGGCAGATGGCCCAGATGGAGTTGTCGAAGCTGACCCCGATGCCGATCGGCTGCCTGCCGCTCGGGATGACGTGCTCGGCCACGAAGCTCAGATCGCTCAGGCGGTACTGGCGCACGCGGTTGCTCACGCCGCCCGCGAAGGCGTCGCCGTCGTGGCTGAGCGCCGTCCAGAGGAAGGTCTCGTCGGCCGCGACGCCGCGCGGCGTGCCCGTGAAGGCCGCGCCGCCCGCGTCGATGCCCGTCCACTCGCCGCTCGAGTGCCGGTAGCGCCAGAGCGAAGGGTTGCACTGGTTGGCCATGAAGACGTCGCCGGCGCCGTCGACCGTGATGCCGTAGGGCACCGCGCACTCGCTGCCGGGCATGGCCGCGACCCGCGTGAACGTCATGGCGATGGGATCGATGAAGCCGAGCACGTCGCGGCGCGCGCCCGAGCGGTCCGCGGTCCAGATGCGGCCCGTCGAGTCGGCGACCATGCCGTACGGGCGGAAGTCGTCGACGGGCATGCAGGCGATGGTCGCGCCCGACGCGGGGTCCAGCCGGCAGGCCTGGCGCTCGTTGAAGAGCCCCACCCACACGTCCCCGACGAACGCGTCGGGCGGCGCGACCCCGATGGCGAGCGCGCGCGGCACGCCGTTGCCCGCCCCGACCGGGGTGGTCCAGAGGATGCACTCGTCGTCGGGCCCGACGAACTCGGGCGTGCCCATCTCGATCATGCCGTTCGCGTTGAGGTCCCGGCTCGTCTCGATCATGCCGTTGCCGTTGCGGTCGACGCAGTCGGTCTCGCGGTTGGCGTACTTGGTGATGGTGCCCTGGTTGCCGAACGCGCGGTTGGCCACGTAGGCGTCGAAGTTCTGGTCGACCGCGGTGCGCGAGGGGCAGTTGCCCTGATTCGACCAGTTGCAGGCCTCGCTCCACGGGCGGGTCCCGGCGGGAGCCATCGCGTCGACCGTCGGGTACCGGGCGACCTCCGCGCCGGTGCGCGAGTCGAGCTTGCTGACGGTGCCCTCGTCCATGTTCGCGACCCACACCGCGAAGGCCATGGCCATGTTCCGGCCGAGGGTGAGCGCGCCGTCGTCGTCGACGATCACGCCCTCGGCGTTGTCTTCGGTGGGCATCCAGCCGCCAGGGCCCGGGTGGCTCTCGGACGAGCAGCCGGGCGCGCAGTCGGCGCAGAGGGTGCTGATGCCCTCGTCGATGGTGCCGTCGCAGTCGTTGTCGATCTCGTCGCAGACCTCGTCGCCGCCGCGGCGCGGGTTGCTGTCGTCGCAGTCCTCCGTCGCGCAGCGGCCGTCGCCGTCCTCGTCGACGCAGTCGGGCGCGCCGGTGTCGGGCCCGGCGTCCACGGGGGCCGTACAGACGCCGTCCACGCAGAGGCCGCCGGCCTCGCAGTCGGCGTTGCTCTCGCACGGGCCGCCGCCGCCGATGGAGCCGCCGCAGTCGCAGCCGGCGGCGAAGATCAGCGCGGCGCCGAGGAGGAGCGTGAGGGTTCGGAGGTGAAGCATGGAGGAGGGCAGCATAGGCGAGTCTGACAGCGCGCAAAAGTCAGGCCGATCCCGATACGGGGCCGTCATCCTCCCGCCCGAGGTTCGATGACCCCAGCGCCCAAGGTCCCGCGGGGCTGGAGGGTCCGCGCTAGGCGCCGTATGTTGATGGGGTCCGTGGTGAAGGTCGTCAGAAGTGTGGCAGCGCTCGTCTCCCTGGCGGTGCTGGGGAGCTGCGGGGGCACCTCGCTGTCTCCGCCCGCGTGGGCCCGGATGCTGCCCGACGATCTGCCCTATCAGGGCGAGCTGGTCGTGCGCCCGGACGCGGAGGACCAGCCCACGCTCGAGCTCCGCATCCCCTGGGGCAACGCGGAGGCCTCGCTCGGCTACGGCGTGCTCCGGCTCTGGGCGCGGCCCGGCAGCGATCACGTGAGCGTCTCCGGCATCGTCGACGCGCCCGCCGCGCAGGCGCGCTGGGAGGGATGCGAGGAGATCACGCTGCACGCCAGCGGCGGCACGCGACACATCCCGGGCGAGTACATCGGCCGGTCCCTCGCGCGGAGCGGGGTATACGAGGGGATGCGGGTCCGCACCGATCTGATCGCCATCCGCAAGCTCGCGCTCGCGCCGCACGTCGGAGCCACCTTCTGCGGGGACCGCTTCGTGCCCACGGCCGAGCAGCGCGCGACGCTCCGGCGCTTCGTCGAGTGGTTCGAGCACCTCGCCACGCCGAACCGCAGCTACGAGCTGCCGCACTACCGCGAGGTCGGCCCGCGGCCCGCGCTCCCGCTCGAGGACCCGGACGCCGGCGAGCCCTTCCAGGCCTGACGTCAGCGCACGGGGATGCCGTAGTCGGCGAGCAGCGCGCGGATGTCGGGGTCGGCGCGCTGCGCCTCGATGTGCGCGCGCAGGAGCGCCATCGAGGCCGCGGCCCGGGAGCCGCCCCAGCGGTGCAGGGCCGCGAGCACGGACATCTGCTCCGCGAGCGGCCAGCCGCGCATGGAGGTCATGAGCGCGTCGAGGCGAGGCGCCGCGGCGGCCTCGAGCCGGTAGACCTCCTCGCCGAGGACCAGCTCGTATCGGTGTCCGGGGACGAGCGCCGGGCCGTCGTAGTCGACCGCGCGCTCGCCCGTGCCGCGCCAGATGGTGCGCGGCTCGGGGTGGACCTGGCGCACCGTCACGGTGCGACCGCAGTCGGCGTCGCAGCGCCAGGCGATGTCCGGGAGGCGGGCGGACGCACCGGGGACGCCCTCTCCCACCCACACCCGGACCAGCCGGGCTTCGCTGGGGGCCGGGCTGAGCAGCGAGGTCTCGGGCGGCACGGCGCGCGGGGGATCGTGCGCGAGCATGGCCTCGATGCCCTGCGCCTCCGACGTGGCGACGACGGCCTCGGGCTGCAGCGTGTACACGTCCGTCTCCGAGGGGCCGCTCAGCCGCGACGCGCGCTCCTTGACCAGCACCACCGCGCGGGCGCCCTCGCCGAGCCGGAGCGGCGTGCCCCGCGGGACGCGGAAGGGCACGGCGGGCGCCGGGCGATCTCCGAGGTGCACGTCGCCGTGGGTGAAGGTCACCAGCGCGGGCGGCGAGAAGGCGTCTCTCGGCGCGTAGCACGCGTGCCGCGCCCCCTCCGCGCGCCCCTCGGCGATGGCGTCGGCGGGCACCTCTCCGCACCGCGTGCCCTCCTCGCAGCGCACGCGATGGAGCGCGCCCGCGGTGGCTCCCGGTCCGTACGCGGCGCAGTCCTCGAGCGTCTGCGCGTCGACGCAGCGATCCTCGAACGAGGCGAGATCGCAGTCGCCGACGCGCTCGCCGACGCAGACCGCCTCGTCCTCGCCGTGCGGGACGCAGGTCGGCGTGAGCCCCTCGCACGGCTGGGTCTGCCACTCGAGGCCGCCGTAGCGGTTGGGGGCGCAGCGCTCGAGGTCGCCCTCGTCGGTGCAGCGGGCGGCGTTCCGGGTGTCGCAGCGGGAGTCGTCGCAGCCGGCGAGGCAGAGCAGCGCGAGGGCGAAGCGGAGGCGAGGCATCGCGGCGCAGTAGCCCGGCCGCCGCCACCGAGGCAAGCCGACGACGGGCAGGTAGCCTCCGCGCGGCGCGCGTGGCAAGTCAGCGCGCGTGAGGTGGTGGGTCATCGCGGCGCTGGCGTTCTCGTGCTTCGGGTGCACGGAGGCGCCGTCGGACGACTCCCCCTCGGGCGCCGTGCGGCTCTTCCTCGAGGCCATGGCCCGCGCGGAGCACGATCCCGCGGCGGTCGAGGAGGCCTACGCGCTGCTGGCCGAGGACAGCCGCCGCGCGCTCTCCGAACGCGCGCACCTGGCGAGCTCACTCGGCGGCCGGCCCCTCGAGCCGTGGGACATGATCGTGCGCGGGCGCTTCCGGCAGAGCTTCATCCCGGCCCGCGGCGGCCGCGGCATGCGCGAGACGATCGACGGCAACGCGGCGACGGTGATCGCGGAGAACGAGGAGGGAGACCGGCGCGCCGAGGTGCACCTGGTCCTCGAGGAGGAGGGCTGGCGCGTGATCCTCGACCTGCCGCCGGCGCGCGAGCGCCCTCGTCAGGAGGGTGCCGGCTCGGAGGCCGAGGGCGCGGAGGGCTCCGTCTCCGACGGCACCGGCTCCGAGCGCGGCCGCTAGGCCGCGGTGAGCACGGTCAGCGTGATCTCGGGCGGCGCGCCGACCCGGGCCGGCGGGCCCGCGGTGCCGAAGCCCCGGTTCACGTACAGATACGAGCCCTCTTCCCGATAGAGGCCCTCGACGTACGGCAGGACCAGCTCGGCGGGGCGGACGCCGAGGTTCACCTGCCCCCCGTGGGTGTGGCCGCTGAGCTGGAGCGCCACCTGGCCGGCCGCCTCGGGGAAGTAGACCGGGTTGTGGCAGAGCAGCACCCGGGGGAGGTCGGGCGAGATCCCGGCCACGGCGCGCGCCAGGTCGGGACCCGGCCCGTCGCCGTTGCGCCGCGCCCAGACGTCGTCGACCCCGACGAGGGCCACGTGGCCCTCCGCGATCAGCCGGCTCTGGTTGCGCAGCACGGTCGCGCCGCCTTCGCGTGAGACGGAGAGCACGGCGTCCACGCCGGCGTAGTAGTCGTGGTTGCCCGGGATCACGACGACACCGTCGCGCGGGCCCAGCTCGGTGAACGCGCGCACCATGCGCCCCAGCCACGGGGCGTAGGCCGGGTCGTGGTCCAGCAGATCGCCCGTGAGCACGATCAGATCGGGCCGGGCCTCGCGCATCAACGCGACGGCCGAGCGCAGCTCCGGGTCCCCCACATAGGTCCCGAAGTGCACGTCGCTGATCTGCGCGATGCGGTAGCCATCGAGGCGAGGAGAGAGGCCCGCGATCGGGACGGGGACACGAGTGATCTCGTAGTCGCGGCGACCGAAGAGGGCGCCGTAGCCCGCGCTGCCGAAGCCGACGCCGAGGGCGGCGCCGGTGAGCGAGCGGCGCAGGAGCTGGCGGCGGCCCAGGGAGCCGAGGGAAGGCCAGGCCCGGGGGTGGTCGGCGTCTGTCGCCGCCGCATCCGCTGCCGCGTCCGCATCCGATCCCGCGTCCGCATCCGCTGCCGCGTCCGATCCCGCATCCGCTGCCGCGTCCGATCCCGATCCCGATCCCGATCCCGATCCCGTTCCCGTTCCCGTTCCCATTCCCATTCCCGTTCCCGATCCCGATCCCGCGTCCGATCTGGTGCGAGGTCCGTCCGAGGCCGCGTTCGCCGCTCGCTCCGCCACCGCCGCCTTCGCCGCCAGCTTCGCCTCCGCCTCGCCCCCGCGGACCCAGGCTCGGACGCTGCGCGCGCCCAGGAAACCAAGATCCAGGACGCCGACCAGGACGGTCGAGATCCACACGCCCAGCAGCATGGTCGCGCCGACCGCGCCGAGCAGGGCGGCGACGCTCCGGGGGAGCATCGACTCGAAGCTGCGGGCCGCGATCATCAGGACGGGGCCGGCGAACAGGAGCGCGGCGAGGGCGCGCTTGCCGCGCCGGCCGAGGCCCATCGCGAAGGCGCTGCGGCGGTAGACGTACCAGGTGGTGACGCCCGCGAGCAGGAGCATCGCGAGCACGAAGAGGACCATGCGCAGCCAGAAAGGCACGACCGCACTCTGGTGACGGGGAGCGATGGCCGCAACGAACGTCCGGCCGTTCTCACGCTTCTTCACACCGCTCTTCGCGCTCGGGCATCCTGGGCGGCGGAGGATCCATGCAACTGCTCGAGGCGCTGACCACCTACTTCCGCGGAGAGCGCGGCATCGGCATGGCGCTCGTGCCGGTCGGCTTCGCGCTGCTCGCGCTGGCCTTCTACCTCTGGCGCACGCAGTCGGGCGGGTTCATGTGGGGCCTCGTCGCGCCGCTGATCGTGCTCGGGCTCGCGGGCGCGGCGGGCGGGGCGGGGCTGGTGATCCGCACCGACGCGCAGGTGGCCGAGCTGACGGCGCAGCACGCCGAGGATCCGGCCGCGATGGCGAGCGCCGAGGCGGAGCGCATGGAGAAGGTCAACGCGAATTGGCCTCGGCTGAAGATCGTGTGGCTGGTGCTCGCGGCCGCGGCGTTCACGCTCCTCTTCGTCGTGAAGAAGGACTGGGCGATGGGCCTCGGGCTCGCGCTCCTGCTCACCTCGACCCTCGGCATGTGGATCGACGTCTTCGCCGAGCGCCGCGCCGAGCCGTACACGCAGGCGCTGGAGCGAGCGCGGCAGGGCCCCTGAGTCAGCGGAGGCTGGCCGCCGCGCCGAGGTGAGACGCGATCACCGGGGCCTCGTCCACGGTCTGGAACGGGAGGGCGGGCCACCAGCGCGCGACCTCGGGGGGCGAGGCCGGGTCCACGCTCTCTCCCGGACGGGGGATGGCCACCCGCACGCCCTCCCGGGCCGCGGCGAGGCGCAGCCGCTCGGGCGGCTCGGTCCACGCGTGCAGGGCGAGATCGAACGTGCCCCAGTGCACGGGCAGCATGAGCCCGCCGCGCAGGGCGACGTGCGCGCGTACGGCCTGCTCCGGGCCGAGGTGCACGTCGCGCCAGAGCTGGTTGTAGGCGCCGACCTCGATCAGCGTCGCGTCGAAGGGCCCGAGCCGCTCGCCGATCTCCGCGAAGCCGTGGAAGTAGCCGGTGTCGCCGCTGAAGTAGACGCGGTGCTCCGGTCCGATCATCGCCCAGCTCGTCCAGAGCGTGGCGTCCTTGTCGAGGCCGGTGCGTCCGGAGAAGTGCCTCGCGGGCGTCGAGACCAGGCGCACGCCGTCCACCTCGACCTCGTCCCACCAGTCGAGCTCCGTGATGCGGTCGGGCGGCACGCCCCAGTACTCGAGGTGCGCGCCCACGCCGAGCGGCACGAAGTACCGCGGCGCCCGCGCCTCGAGCGCCTCGATGGTGGGCGTGTCGAGATGGTCGTAGTGGTCGTGGCTGATCACCACCGCGGTCAGCTCGGGCAGCTCCTCGAGCGGCAAGGGCGGCGCGTGGAAGCGCGCGGGGCCGAGCCAGCTCGAGGGGCTCGATCGCTCGCCCCACACGGGGTCGGTCAGGATCGTGCGCCCGTCGAGCTCGACGAGCATGGTCGAGTGACCCAGCCAGGTGATGCGGAGCCCGCTCGACGGCGGCTCGGCGAAGTCGGCGCGGGTGCGGCGCACGATGGGGGGCGGCGAGACCGGCGTCCGGTTCTCGCCGCCCTCGAGCCAGCGCGCGGTCGCCTCGACGAGCTCGGGCTCGACCATCGGCATCGGGTTGACGAAGCCCTCGCCCGCCCACCGCGGCGACGCCCTCATCCGGTCGAGCCGGGCGCCGCTCGCGCTCGTGCCCATCGCGTTCCACGCGTCGGCGAGGAGCACCCCACCGACGAGCAGGAGCAGCGCGCCGAGCGCCCCGAGTCCGCGCAGGAGGCGTCGCCGCCAAGGTCGCTTCGTGTCGCTCACGCCCTCCTTCATGCGCTCTTTCGGCCGGGCGGCAAGGCCGCTTCACAGTTCTTCGCGCCGCCCCGGCGCGGGAGATGGGCGTCGGCCTCTCGTGAGCACGCGGAGCTGCGTCACCACGCGAACGTCGCCGAGCGCGCGCCCGCTCCGGCCGAAATCAGGCCCGGGAGAGGGGAACGCGCGGCCGGCCAGCCGTATACACTCACCGGAGTGGAGCAGGCTCGCCGGGGGAGGCGTCCGTGGCGTGAGATAGGGCTTCAGAAGACCATCTCGTGGACGCTGATGTTCGGCAGCGCCGTCGCGGGACTGACCGCGGTGCTCGTGGCCACGGTGGACCCCGCCCAGCTCTTCGCGCCGAGCTACCTCGGGATGCTCCTGGTCTTCGGGGGGCTGCTGGTGCTGCGATTCGTGCGTGTCCCCTTCCGCGCTCGGGCGGTCGGCTTCGTGCTCGTGCTGCTGCTCGTCGCCACCCTCGCCCTGCTGAACTTCGGCGTCGCTCCCGCGCCGTTGCTCGCGCTCGCGCTGGCCACGATCGTCGCCGGCACCTTCCTCGGGCGCGGCGCGCTCGCGGTCACCGCCATCGCCGCGCCGCTGGCCATCCTCGTCAGCGGCTGGGTCTCGACGCGAGGGTGGGTGCGGCCGTCCAACCCGACCTTCGCGCCGATCGAGTGGCTCGACTGGGTGCGCGCCGCGTTCGAGTACGCGCTCGCCGGCGGCTCGGTCGCCGCCCTGCTGCTGCTCATCATCTACCAGCTGGAGCGCCACGAGATCGCGAGGGCGCGCGCCGAACGGCTCGAGGCGCTGGGTCGACTCGCTGGCGGCGTCGCGCACGACTTCAACAACTCCCTCCAGGTGATGTTCGTCTGGCAGGAGCTCCTCGCGAGTCACGACGACGAGACCGTGCGGGAGGCGATGGAGGAGATCGGGGTGGCCGCCGAGCAAGCGAGTCGCCTGACGGCTCAGCTGCTCGCCTTCGGCAAACGAGACCTCTGGGCTCCCGTACCTCTGGCCCTCGGTGACGAGGTGGAGCGATGGGCGGTTGCGATCCGGCGCGTGCTGCCCGAGGACGTGAGGCTCGAGGTCTCGACCGAGGCGAACCCGGTGGTCGTGTGCGACCCGGGGCAGCTCGAGCAGATCTTGCTGAACCTCGTGGTGAACGCCCGCGACGCGCTCGGGGGCGCGGGGCGCATCGAGGTCTCGCTCGAGACGGTCGACGCGAGCGAGCTCCCCGACGCATCTGTCGGGGCGCGCGCCCACGCTGCCTACGCGGTCATGCGGGTGCGCGACGACGGCCCGGGCATGAGCGAGGAGGTGCGGAAGCGGGTCTTCGAGCCGTTCTTCTCGACGAAGGAGCAGCTCGGGACGGGCCTCGGCCTCTCCATCGTGCACTCCGCGGTGCAGCGCGCGGGAGGCTGGACGGACGTGGAGACCGAGCTCGAGCGCGGGACCACGTTCAGCGTCTATTTCCCGTGCGAAGACGATGCCTCGGTGCCTCTCCCGGCGGAGCGTCGGGACGAGCCCCTCCCCGCGGTCGAGCCCGGCGGCGTCGTGCTCCTGGCCGAGGACGAGGCGCCGATCCGACGCAACCTCTCCACCTTCCTTCGGGCGGAAGGCTATCGCGTCCTCGAGGCGGAGGACGGCGACCGCGCGATGACGCTCCTCGAGCTCCACGCGAGCGAGGTCGACGTCCTGTGCACCGACGGCGTGATGCCGGGGATCTCGACCGCGAGCCTGATCGCGCGCTTTCGAGAGCTGCGCCCGGAGGGCCGGGTCATCGTCAGCTCGGGTCACATCGACGAGGAGCTCGTCCGCAGGCAGCTCACGACCGCCCAGCTGGAGCTCCTTCGCAAGCCCTTCACCCCTTCGCAGCTCCTCGCGCGGCTCCGCCGCTGACCTTCAGGCGCCCGGGTCCCAGAGCTCGCCGTCGGACCCGCAGCGGACGAGGAGCGTGATGCGCACCGTCGACGAGTCGTGGAACTCGTCGTGCTCGCCGTAGAGCGTGTCCTTCGTGCCCTCGCCGAGGGCGTTCCACCAGGAGTCGGAGGCCGCGATCTCGGTCTGATGCGCCTCCTGCCACGCCCTCGCCGCGCCGAACGCCTCCAGGCAGCCGTTGGCGCCTCCTGATGAGGCCGCGCCGAGGATGGCGTTCTGCTGCCCGGCCAGCGCGGCGCGCTCGGCGCCCTTGGCCCGCTCCTCGTCGCTCGGACCGCACCCGGTCAGCCACAGGCCCGAGAAGGCCAGCACCAGGGCGGCCGTGATCACGCGCAGCGAGTGTCCATTCGTCTTCATCGTCGTTTCCTCCGGACGGGTCTACGAGACGAAGACACGGGCCTTCCTCCACGACGCCGAGGTGGCGCGAACGGCGGAGCTTCTGGCGTGATCTGTAGAACCCCGCGTAGGTCGGTTCGAGCCGCCTCGGGCCCCGAGCCTCAGTAAGCGCCCTCGCTGTAGATGAGCTCGTAGCTGTGGCTGTAGATCTCGACGATGTTCCCGAACGGATCTTCCATGTAGATCATCCGGTAGGGCTTCTCGCCCGGGTAGTAGTAGCGCGGCTTCTCCATGCGCCTCTTGCCGCCCGCGGCGACGATCCTCTCCGCGAGCTCCTCCACGTTCGGGTCCTGCACGCAGAAGTGGAAGACGCCGGTCTTCCAGTACTCGAAGTTGTCCTCGGGGTTCACCTGGTCGCGGAACTGGAACAGCTCGACCCCGATGCGGTCCCCGGTCGAGAGATGCGCGATGCGAAAGCGCTCCCAGCCCGGGCCGAAGACGTCCGTGCACATCTTGCCGATGGGGCTGTCGTCCTCGACGACGTCGGTCGGCTCCATGATCACGTACCAGCCCATCACGGACGCGTAGAACTCGACGGCCGCCTCGAGGTCCGGGACCGAGATGCCGATGTGCGAGAAGGTGCGGGGGTAGGGGGTGGTCATATCGTGTTGTCCATGCCGCGTTGTCGATACCGAGGGTGTGAGGAGGGCGCTCAGAGCAGCTTCAACAGCTCTCGCGCCGCCTTCTCGGAGGAGGCCGGGTTCTGGCCGGTGACCAGCTTGCCGTCGACGACCACGTGCTCACCCCAGTCGTCACCCTTCTCGTAGCGCGCGCCCTTCTCCTTCAGCATGTCTTCCAGGAGGAAAGGCACGACGTCGGTGAGGCCGACCCCCTCCTCCTCGCCGTTGGTGAACCCGGTGACCCGCCGGCCCGCCACGAGCGGCTTCCCCTCGGGCGTCTCGGTGTGGCGGAAGATGGCGGGCGCGTGGCACACGGCGCCGATGGGCCGGTCGCTCCGCGCGAAGGTCTCGATGAGACGGCGGCTGTCCTCGCTCTCGGCGAGGTCCCACATCGGGCCGTGCCCGCCCGGATAGAAGACCGCGTCGAAGTCGTCCGGGTCGATCGCCGAGAGCTCGGTCGTGTTCGCCAGGGCCTCCTGCGCGCCGGCGTCGTCCTCGAGCCGACGCGTCGACTCGGTCTGCGCGTCCTCGGAGTCGCTCTTCGGGTCGAGCGGCGGCTGGCCGCCCGCGGGCGACGCGAGGGTGACGTCCATCCCCGCGTCGGTCAGCACGTAGTACGGCGCCGCGAACTCCTCGAGCCAGAAGCCGGTCTTGTCGCCGGTGTCACCCAGCTCGTCGTGGGAGGTGAGGATCATCAGAATCTTGGGCACGTCGCGTCCTTCCAGCGGCTCGGGTTACCCCGACCCCATGAGCGCCGCGCGGAGCCTCACAAGCGCCGTCCCAGGACGCGGCGGCGCTTCGAGGCGTGCGCGGCCCCAACGAGGCCGCCGCGACCGCCGCTCAGGGGTTGCCGTAGATGCCGCGGCAGTAGCCCAGCACCTCGCTCGGGAAGCCGGCGGTGAACTGCGAGGGGCCCTCGTGGTGGAAGTACCAGCGGTTGGTGTGGGGCGAGAACGTGATCGAGCACATGTCGCTCAGATCGGTGAACGGCCAGCGGTTCAGGACCGCGCCGCTCGGCACCTCGTAGCGGACGATGTCGCTGCGATCGACGGCGATCATCGTGTCGCGCCCGCCGAAGAACTCCGTGATCCCCCAGTACGCCCAGGTCTCGCAAGCCTGGTGCGGCGGCGACGCCATGGCGCCGAGGTCGGTGACGGTGCCCCCGGGCAGCTCGATGCGCCACGCGTTCGCGCCGTCGTGCAGCAGGATGCGGTTCCACCCGCTGAACACGCCGACGTCGAAGGAGGGGAGCGTGATGGGCGCCGAGAGAGGCACCTCGCGCGCGGTCTGGAGGCCCGTGGCCGGGTCGAGCTCGATGAGGCGCGTCACGGTGCCGCCGAACGCGCCGATCGGGCCGCTCGGGGTGCCCATCACGTAGGCGATCCCGGTGCGGATGTCGCTGACGAGCCCCTCGTGCTGGATGCCGACGCCGCCCGAGCCGACGCCGCCCGTCAGGTCGAGCGCCCAGCGCCCGAGCCCCGAGTCCCCGGCCACGTAGACATGGCTGGACGAGACGGCCACGCCGCCGCGATCGTCGCCGGTCAAGGCCTCGTGATCGATCGCGCTGCACCCCGCGCGGCTCATCGAGGTGACCACGAATCGACCCCCGGTTGTGTCGTAGGTGGCCGGGCAGTAGCCGACGGTCTCGTTCGAGATGGAGATGAACTCGGACGTGGACTCGTGGTGGAAGTAGAAGCGGCCGTTGGCGAGGCTCGGCGCGAAGGAGCAGAGGTCCGAGAGATCCGCGTAGGACGCGACGGTGGCGACCACGCCTGTGGGCACCGTGACGCGCTGGAAGGTCGCGCGGTCCGCGTAGACCAGCCGCGTGGTCGGTCCGTCGGTCTCCGCGATGCCCCAGAACGCCCAGCTCTCGCACGTGGTGTGCGGGGGCATGGTCATCGCCCCGAGGTTCGTGACCGCGCCGGAGGGGAGGGCGACGCTCTGCACCGCGGACCCGTCGTAGATCACGATCCGGTCGTAGCCGCTGAAGAACCCGAGATCGAAGCCGGCGAGGTGGATGGGCGTCGACAGCGTCACGATCCCGCTCGAGGCGGCGGTGCCGTCGGCGTTCATGGGGATCAGCCGCGTGACCTGGCCGCCGGAGTAGGCCTGCTTGGGCCCGGCGCCGTCGGCGAGCAGATAGACCGTTCCGTCGCGCGCGTTGCTCACCATCGCGTCGCGCCCGGCCCCGTCGAGGGTGGCCGAGGGCCGGAGCGCCGTGCCCGCCGTCAGGTCGAGGGCGTAGCGCGTCGTCGCGTCGTCTCCGGTGTAGAGCACCACCTGGTCGCTGACCGCGATGCCGCCGTGGTCGTCTCCGCTGAACAGATCGTGGTCCACCGTCACGCACGCGTTGGCGGTGAAGCTCGTGATCTGGAAGGTGGGGTTCGGAGACAGGCCCACGCACCGACCGGCCGTGCACACGTTGGAGGCGCAGTCGGCGTTCGTGGCGCACAGGAAGCCGGGCCCGCACGCCAGGCAGACCGAGCCGCCGCAGTCGACGTCCGACTCGTCCTGGTTCAGCAGGCCGTCGATGCAGCTGACGCAGGTGCCGCTGGCCGATGAGCACGAGCCCATGTCGCAGTCGCGATCCATCGCGCACGCCGCGCCCGCGCGGCAGCCGCCGCAGATGGCGCCGCCGCAGTCGACGTCGGTCTCGTCCTGGTTCTGCACGCGGTCGTCGCACGACTCGCAGATCCCCGCGTTGCAGGAGCCGACGAGGCAGTCCGAGTCCATCAGGCACCGCTCGCCCGCCGGGCACGCGTCGCACAGGGCGCCCCCGCAGTCGACGTCCGTCTCCTCCGCGTTCTGCACGCGGTCGCTGCAAGACACGCAGCCCCCGTCGAAGCAGCGCTCGTTCTCGCAGTCCTGATCGATGCCGCACGAGAGCCCGTCCCGGCAGCCAGGGCAGACGGCGCCGCCGCAGTCGACCGACGTCTCGTCCTGGTTCTGCACCCCGTCGTTGCAGGCGGGCTCGGTGCACATCGACGCCGCGCAGATCAGGCTCACGCAGTCCGTCCGGTCGAGGCAGCGCTGGCCCCCGGAGCAGGCCGGGCAGAGATCGCCGCCGCAGTCGATGTCGGTCTCCGCGCCGTTGCGCGTGCCGTCCTCGCAGCTCGACGTCGAGCACGTGCCGCCGCGGCAGCGCCCGCTGAGACACTCGGCGTTCGCCGTGCACGGCTGGCCGCCGGGGCAGAGCCCGCAGTCGCCGCCGCAGTCGGTCCCGGTCTCGTCCCCGTTGGAGACGCCGTCGGAGCAGCTCGGCACCAGGCAGAAGCCGCGGCCGCAGACCCCGGACGCGCAGTCCTCGGGGCCGTTGCAGGTGGAGCCGTCCGCGCACGGAGGACAGGAGCCGCCGCAGTCGACGCCGGACTCGTCTCCGTTGGGCACGCCGTCGGAGCAGGTCGCGCCTGGGCCGGTGTCCGCTGGGAGCGTCGAGCCGTCGCTTCCACCCGCGTCGGCGGGGATCGGCATCGACATCTGGTCGCACGCGGCGAGGGAGAGACAACAGAACGCGAAGAGCCCGAGATGGATCACACGCACGTTTGACGCCTCCGGCAATAGCCTTGTCGGTCGAAGGCTCCTCTCTAGCCCGAGTCGAGCCGGCGTACCAGTGGCCTTCGCCTGCGCGGTGGCCCTGGCTCAGGGCGGCACAGAGGCGTTCCTTCACGCTGTCATCCGGGGTTCGCAGGGGCGCGTGTCGAGTGGCGACCGGCGCTCGCCGCGAGGTCGCGGCACGGCCCGTGCGTAGCCCGGCGACGCGACCGGGCGTCCGGTCCGAGGAGGTCCCTTGTCCCGCACTCTCGCCTCGCGCGCCTGGCTCGGTCTGATCGCGGCCCTCGCCGGGGGCTGCGTCCCGATCGCGCTGCCGCCGTCGAAGGTCTCCATCACCGGCGGCGGCGCCGCCCAGACGCTCGAGCAGCCCGATCCCACGGCGGGATCCACGCAGGCGTCCTCCGCGGTCACCTTCCGCGCCGAGGTGGACCCGCTGCAGTTCTGGGATCCGCCGACCCGACCGATCGACGTCGGGGTGGGGCTGGTCCTCTCCGACTTCCCGGACGCGGAGAGAGCGGATGAAGCCCGGCTCGGCCCGAGCGTCGGCGCAGTCGCGCACTTGTGGGCAGAGCGACTCGGCGACGACGGGATCGCGCGCCTCTCGGTGGGCGGCAACCTCGACCTGCTCGCCTCGCTCGCCTCGGGCCTCGACGGGTTCGGCGTGGCCGGCGTGTTCGAGGCGGAGATCGGCACCATGCCTCGCTCCGACTTCGGCGCGAGCGGCGATGAGGACGGCGTGTTCGTCGGCGGCGCGATCGGGTCGCTCACCGTCGCGCTCCGCGTGGAGGCGGCCTACCAGTACCTCGACGACGGCACCCACCGCTTCTTGCTCACGGCGGGCCTGCGCTTCCGCCTGCCGGCCATGCTCGGCGTGTTCATCTTCACCGAGTGAGGGGCGGGCCGAATTGCGAACGGGGCCACCATCGCTGGCGGCCCCGCTCTCGAGACGGCGTCTGCGCTCAGTCGCGGACGAACAGCCCGGCCGCGCCCATGCCGCCGCCGATGCACATCGTGACGATGGCCCGCTTGCCGCCGCGGCGCTTCAGCTCGTGGAGCGCGGTGGCGGTGAGCTTGGCGCCGGTGCATCCGAGCGGGTGGCCGAGCGCGATGGCCCCGCCGTGCACGTTCAGCTTCTCGTCGGGGATGCCGAGCTGCCGCTTGCAGTACAGAGACTGCGACGCGAACGCCTCGTTCATCTCGACGAGATCGATGTCGTCGATGGTCAGCCCCGTCTTCTCGAGGAGCTTCTTCACCGCCGGCAGCGGGCCGATGCCCATGATCGACGGGTCGACGCCCACGGTGACGAAGCGCTCGAAGGTGGCCAGCGGTGTCAGCCCCAGCTCCTTCGCCTTGGCGTCGCTCATCACGAGCGAGGCCGCGGCTCCGTCGCTGAGCGGCGAGGCGTTGCCCGCGGTGACGCTGCCCTTGACCGAGAACGCCGGCCGGAGCTGGCCGAGGCCCTCGAGCGTGGTCTGCGGCCGCGGGAGCTCGTCGACGGTGAAGTCGCTCTCCACGCGCTCGCCGTTCTTGTAGCGAATCGCCTTGACGGGGACGATCTCCTCCTGGAACGCGCCGGACTCGAGCGCCTTCTTGGCCTTCATCTGGCTCTCGAAGGCGAACTGGTCCTGGTCCTCGCGGCTGATCTCGAAGCGCGTGGCGACGTTCTCGGCCGTGATGCCCATGGGGGTGTAGACGCTGGCGTACTTCTCCTGCGCCTCGGGCGAGGCGCTGAGCTTGTTGCCCGTCATCGGCACCATGGTCATGGACTCGACGCCGCCCGCGACCGCGACGTCGTGGCTGCCCATGAGGATGTGCCCCGCCGCGTTCGCGATGGCCTGCAGGCCGCTCGAACAGAAGCGGTTGATGGTGAACGCGCTCGTCTCCTCGGGGAGGCCCCCCAGGAAGCCGGCCACGCGCGCGATGTTGAGGCCCTGCTCGCCCTCCGGCATCGCGCAGCCGAGGACCACGTCCTCGACCAGCTCGGGCTTCACGCCCGGGTTGCGCGCCATGAGCCCGCGGATGACCTGCCCGGCCATCTCGTCGGGGCGGGTGTTCGCGAGCGAACCCTTGTGTGCCCGGCCCACCGCGGACCGGACCGCATCGATGATTACGACCTTCGTCATGTCGGTGTCTCCTGGCTCAGTTCCGCAAGGGCTTGTTGGTGGTCAGCATGTGTTGCATGCGTTCGATGCTCTTCTGCTCGCCGCAGAGGCTCACGAACACCTCCTTCTCGAGGTCGAGCATCTCCTGCTCGGTGACCTCGTGGGTGGCGCCGCCGCGTCCGCCGCAGAGCACGACCGCGAGCTTCTTCGCGATGGTGCCGTCGTGCGGCGTCGCGTATCCGCCGGCCAGCAGCGTGTCGACCATCATCTCGAGGGTCGCGATGCCGCTGTCGCCGGGCAGCTTGTAGGCCCGCGGCGCGGGCGGGTGGTAGCCGCTCGTCGCCATGCCCACCGCCTTCTGCTTGGCCTCGTGGAGCTGTCGCGCGCGATCGAAGCTCACGCCGTCGCTCCAGCGGAAGTAGCCCTTGTGCTGGGCCTCGACCGCGCTGGTCGCCACGCTCGCCATCGCGATGTTCTTGAAGACCTGCGTGACGGCGTCGTAGGTGTTGACGGTCATGCCCTCGGGGAAGCCCTCGAGCGCGCGCCAGAGCATGTTGAGGTTGCCCGCGCCGCCCGGGATGAGCCCGACGCCGACCTCGACCAGACCGGAGTAGGTCTCGGCCGCCGCCTGCACCGCGTCACACGCGAAGCAGAGCTCGAGCCCGCCGCCGAGCGTCATGCCGAAGGGCGCCGCCACGACCGGCACCTTCGCGTACTTCAGCCGCTGGGTCGCGCCCTGGTAGCGGTCGACCATCGTCTCGATGTCCGACCACTGCTTGTTCATCGACGCCATCACGACCGAGCCGAGGTTCGCCCCGACGCAGAAGTTCTGGCCCTCGTTGAAGACGACGATGCCCTGGAAGTTCTTCTCGGCCTCGTCGGCGGCCTTCCAGAGCGCGTCGATCGAGCCGGTGTCGATGGTGTTGTAGGGCGTGCTGAAAGAGACCCCGAGGATGCCGTCGCCGAGGTCGAAGCCCTTGCCGCCGTCGGTCTTGAACACCGGCGTCTTGCCGCTCGTCATCTGCGGCCAGGTGACGTTGCGCGGGTCCTCCTCGCGCGACACGTAGTCGCCCTTCTGGAGGTCGTAGACCGCGCCGTCCTCGCGGTAGAAGCCGCTCGCGCCGGACGCCTTCATCTTCAGCACGGACTCGGGCAGCGCGACGCCGTCCTTCTGCATCCGCTCGACCGTCTCGGCGAAGCCGAGGGCGTCCCAGGTCTCGAACGGGCCGAGCTCCCAGTTGTAGCCCCACTTCATCGCGTCATCGATCGCGTCGACGTCGTCGGTGATCTCCCCGATCCGGCGCGCCGCGTAGGCGAGGCTCTTGCTGAGCACCTTCCACGCGAAGTCGCCGACCTTGCCCTCGGTCGCGACGAGCTTCTTCACGCGCGCCGCGGGGTCCGGGATCTTGCCGATGGCCTTGGCGGCCTTCTTGATGTCCGCGTCGCCGCCCTTGGGGCGGTACTCGAGGGTCTCGAGGTCGAGCGTCTCGATGCCGGCCTTGGTCTTCTTGTAGAAGCCGCCGCGCGTCTTGTTGCCGAGGATCTTCTTCTCGACCATGCCCTCGATGAAGCTCGGGACCTCGAAGACGTCTCGCTCCTCGTCGTCGGGGAGGGACTCGACGCAGTTCTTGGCCACGTGCACGAAGGTGTCGAGGCCGACCAGATCCGCCGTGCGGAACGACGCGCTCTTGGGGTGACCCATCGGCGGGCCCGTGATGGCGTCGACGTCCTCGGGGAGCAAGCCGTCTTCCACCATCTGGTGGATGGTGGTCATCATCGAGTGCACGCCGATGCGGTTGCCCACGAAGTTCGGCGTGTCCTTGCCGACCACGATGCCCTTGCCGAGCTCGTCGCGGCCGAACCGGGCCACGCGCTCCATCACCGCGGGATCGGTGTCGGGCCCGGGCACGAGCTCGAGCAGCTTCATGTACCGGACGGGGTTGAAGAAGTGCATCACGAGGAAGTTCTTGCGGAACTGCTCGTCGCGCCCCTCGACCATGTCCTTGATGCGCAGGCCGCTCGTGTTCGAGGCGACGATGGTGTCGTCGTCGATGACCGCGTCGAGCTTCTCGAAGAAGCTGCGCTTGATGTCGAGCCGCTCGATGATGGCCTCGACGATGAGGTCGCAGCCCTCGAGCTTGGCGAGGTCGTCCTCGATGTTGCCGACCGAGACCAGTCGCGCGTTCGAGGGGTGAAAGAAGAGGGCGGGCTTGGACTTGATCGTCGCCTTCAGGTTCTCGGCGGCGATGCGGTTGCGGGCTCTCGGGTCGCTCTTCTCTTTGTCGCTCAGGTCCCGGGGGACGATGTCGAGCAAGAGCACTTCGAGCCCGGCGTTGGCCATGTGCGCGGCGATGCCGCTGCCCATGACGCCGGACCCGACGACACCCACGCGCCGGATCGGCTTGGTCATCGAGGTCCTTCTCCCTGCGTCCGTGACGCTTCTCGTATGATGGCGGTGCGGTCCCAGCGGGAAGCTGGGCCGGAAAGGTTGGCGCCCGAAAGCCTCGGGGCGAACGGCTCCATCCGCAAGCCCCCGTACGGGGGGGCTGATGCGCGAAGGTCGGAGCCGGAGGGCCGCATCCGGACTACTGGTTGACGTCCTCGTCGGCCGGCGCTTCGCCGTCGACGTTCGGCGCGTCCGCGGCTGCCTCTGCGGCCTCTTCGACCGGAGTCGGCTCGCCGGAGGACTGCCAGACCAGGAACACCGCGCTCACGATCAAGAGCGCGAGCCCCATCGCCGGGACCCACATGGGGGTGTCCGCGGCTTCGTCCCGAATTTCGGGGGGCTCACCGGGACGGTCGTGATGCGCGTCTGCCATGGCGCGCGGACCCTACCAGAACCGCGGGCGGCGTCCAGGGGCGTCGGACACGCGCAGCTCAGAGGCTGCCGAGCTGGAAGCCGGCGATGCGCGCCCACACGTCGTAGAACGCCTCGGTGTCGAAGCCGCTCCCCGAGGGGAGCCAGTCGGTCGAGCCGTCGCCGTTGCCGTAGTGACCGACGAGGTCGAGGTGGTCGGCCTGCACCGCCGTGACCACCTCGCCCCAGGCCTGCGCGAGCGTGGGCACGATTCCGTCGTGCGCGCTGGTGGGCGGCACCTCCCCGAGCAGCTCGCGGATCCGCTCGGCCTGCTGGTCGTCGACCGTGATGTCGGTGCGGGTCTGCGACGCGAGCGCGCTGATCAGGATGTACACGAGGTAGGTCGCGTGCCCGTAGACGTCGTGTTTCAGGGAGCGGAGCTGGGAGAACGTCGGCTGGGGGGAGCGCGTCAGCACGCAGCCGTATCGGACCTTCTCCGGATCGCCGGTCGCCGCGTCGAGCAGGTCCGCGCCCTCCGGGGTGAGCTGGAAGACCAGCGCGGCGTCGCTCGAGATCTCTCGCAGCAGATCCACGATCGCCTCGCGGCGCTCGTCCGAGAGGTCGTCCAGGAGCCGCTCGTAGAGCTCGTCGAGCACGGTGCCCTTCAGCCCGATGATGTCGTCGAAGTTCCGGAGCATGTCGCCGAGCTTGACGATCACGCCCACCGGGAGCCTGCCCCTCTCCAGGACCAGCGCCGCGAGCGCCGTGATGGCGCGCAGCATCGGTTGGCCGGCCGCGCTCGCGAAGAAGGTGGCGATGGGCGAGCCGCCGTGGGGGGTGCTCACCGTGACCAGCGAGGTCACCCGCTCCCGCAGCGCGCTCGGGTCCAACACGTCGGCGCGCAGGCTCGCGCTCGGGGCGATGGCGAGGCGGCCGTCCAGCCCGCCGGTCGAGTGGCCCACGAGGTGGATCGGCCCCGACCCGTCCTCGGCCAGGTCTTCGAGCGCCTCGAGCACGCGCGCCGCGCGGTCGCGGATGGAGGCGGTGGGGAGGGTGCGCACCTCGCGCACGTCCACGGACTCCGACTCGGCCTCGTACGCGCGCCGGAGCGCGTCGCCGACGCCTTCGAAGTATCGCAGGTCCCCGACCGCTTCGAAGCCGAAGAAGCCGGAGATGAGGAGCACGCGGTGGGTCACGCGTCTGGAGGTAGCCGCGGGCCCGTCCGAAGGAAGGCGCGCCCTCGGAAGTCAGCCCTCGTCTGGCCGCGCCAGGAGCGCGAGCAGCGGGTCGTGGAGGTGGCCGTTCGAGGCCACCGCGCCGCCGCCGTAGATCGTGTCCTCGCCGCCGACCGACGTGAGCCGCCCGCCCGCCTCCCGCACGATCACCGCCGCGGCGCAGATGTCCCAGGGCGCCACCCCCGGGTCGATCATCGCGTCGCAGCGCCCGAGCACCAGCTGTCGGTAGCCGTCGAAGTCCGCGAAGCCGCGCTGGGTGTACGTCTCCTGTCCCAGGCGCGGCAGCAGGTGCCCGAGCTGCAGATCGGTGAACTGGGAGAGCGCTCCGTGTGTGACCGTCGCCTCGGCGACGGTGTCGATCTCGGAGACCGCGAGCGGCCGGCCGTTGCCGCGCGCTCCGTCGCCCTTGACCGCCACGTAGAGGTCGTCCGCGGCGGGCATGTAGGCGATGCCCACGACCGGCTCTCCCTCGGCCTCGAGCCCCACCAGGATCGACCAGGTCGGGATCCCCCGGATGAACGCGCGGGTGCCGTCGATGGGGTCGACGACCCAGCGCATGCCCGAGTTTTCGGGGCCCGACGCGCCGGTCTCCTCCCCCAGGAAGCCGGCCTCCGGATAGCGGGCGCGGAGGTGCTTCGAGAGCCGGCGCTCGACCGCCTCGTCGGCCTCGGTCACGGGGCTGCGGTCGGGCTTCTTCTTGGTCCGGTTGGCCACCCCCGCTCGGTAGAGCTTCATGGCCTCCTCGCCCGAGGCGAGCACGGTGTCGATGAGCCCGACGAGGGCCTTTCGGCCTCCGATGCGGTCGAGATCGAACGCGGGATCCGAGTCGCTCATGCGGCGAGGATGACCCCGACCGACGCGTGAGGGAAGGGGGTGACGGGCGGTGACATTGATTCCCCCCCGCCACGCCCGGCCCGTATGATGCGCCTCCGCCGTGTTCGACGCGCACATCCCGATGGACCGCAGGTTCGCCCTCGCGGCTGGCGTCCCGCTCCCTGATCGGGCCGACGGCGCCGCGCTGTTCGCCGACATCTCCGGCTTCACGGGGCTGATGGAGCGGCAGGTCGAGCGCGCGGGCCGGCAGGGCGCCGAGGAGGTGGCGCGCATCCTCAGCCGCGTCTTCGACGCGCTGCTCCGGGAGCTCCATCGCTGCGGCGGGAGCGTCATCGGCTTCGCCGGGGACGCGATGACCTGCTGGCTGGACGACGCCGGGCCGGGCCCCGAGGGGCTCGCGGCGCTGCGCGCGAGCCACGTCGGGCTCGCGATGCAGCGCGCGCTGGCCGAGCTCGCGCTCGAAGAGCCGCTCGAGCTCAAGGTGTCCATCGCCAGCGGTCAGGTGCGGCGTTTCCTCGTCGGCGACCCCGAGCACCTCCGGCTCGACGCGCTCGCGGGCGCCCCCCTCGAGCGCATGGCCGCGGGCGACGACGTGGCGCGTCCCGGGGACGTCGTGATCGACCGAGAGACGCGTGAGCGCCTCGGGGAGCGCGCGCGCACCGAGGCGCCGGGACGGGCCGAGCAGGGCGAAGGGCGCGCGCGCCTCGTCGGCCTCGAGGGCTCCTTCGTACCCACCCCCTGGGGCGCGCCGCCCCGGTTGACCGAGTCGGTCGCCGCGCCCTTCGTGCGGGCCGGGCTCCGCGAGCACGTCGCGATGGACCGGGCGCTGCTCGGTGACCTGCGTCTGGCGTGCCCGGTGTTCTGTCGCGCGGACGGGATCCGGTATGAAGACGAGGGCGCGGGCGAGGAGCTGGACGCGCTCGTCCGCTGGGCACAGTCGACGGCGGCGAGCTTCGGCGGGTCGGTCCACGAGCTGACGATCGGTGACAAGGGGACGTACCTCTATCTCGTCTTCGGCGCGCCGACCTCGTTCCCCGACGACCCGCGGCGGGCGGTGGCCGCGGCGGCGGTGCTCGCCGCGTCTCCCCCGCCCGGCGTGCAGACGCAGCTCGGGGTGAGCCGGGGCCGTGTGTACGCGGGGATCTGCGGGGGAGAGTCGCGACACAGCTACGCCGTCATGGGCGCGGAGGTGAACGTCGCGGCGCGCCTGATGAGCCGCGCCGCGCCCGGGTGTGTCGTCGTCACCGAGCGCGTGCGCGCCCACACCGCGGGCACGCATCGCTACTCGCCGCTCGGCGAGGTCCCGCTCCGGGGGCACGCGCGACCGCTGCCGCTCCATCGGCTCGAGGGGGAGCGCGAGCCCAGGCGCGCGACGGAGGCGGAGCGGCCCGTGGGGAGGGCGGCGGAGCTCGAGCGGGCCCACGGGCTGATCGACCAGGTGGGCTCGGGAGCGCGGCGGGTGTGCGTCATCGAAGGCGAGCCCGGCGTGGGCAAGTCGCTCCTCGCGAACGCGGTCGTGCGTGACGCGGTGGAGCGCGGGTTCGCGCCGGTGGTGGGCGCCGCGGAGAGCGTCACCATGTCGACCGCGTGGCGCGCGTGGCGTCCGGCGCTGATCGAGATCTTCGAGGTCCGAGACGTGCTCCGCGACCGCGGCGCGCTCCGCGGCCGCGTGCTGGAGCGGATGGATCGCTGGGGCGGCGAGGCGCTCACGGCGCGCGCCCCGCTGCTCAACGCTCTGTTGCCGCTCGGTCTCGAGGACACGGAGCTGACCCGCTACATGAGCGAGGGGGTCCGCGGCGACAACACCCTCGAGCTGCTCCTGCAGCTCGTGGAGGCGCGTCGCGCCAGAGAGCAGCCCTTGCTGCTGGTGCTCGACGACGCGCACTGGGCCGACGCGTCTTCGTGGCGACTCCTGGAGCGCTGCGCCGACGAGCTGGAGCGCGCGCTGATCCTCGTGATCACGCGCCCGCTCGACGCGCGCGACCGGGCGATGATCCCCGGCTCGTGTCTGGAGCTGCTCGCGGACCCTTCCACGGCGCGCATCTCGCTCGGGAGCCTCGACGGCGACGCGGGCCGGCGGCTGATCGGGCAGACGCTGGGCGCGTCCGACGTGCCGGACGAGCTCGTTCGCTACGTCGAGGCGCAGACCCAGGGGCACCCGTTCTTCACCGTCGAGCTGACGCGCGCGCTGCGCGACGCGGGCCTCGTGAAGGTCAACGGCGTCACGCGCCTGAGCGGCCCGCTCGAGGGCGCCGACTTCCCCGACTCGATCGAGGGCGTCATCACGAGCCGCATCGATCGGCTGGCCCCCGCGCACCAGCAGGTGATCAAGGTGGCGGCGGTGGTGGGGCGGCGCTTCGAGGTGCAGGTGGTCGAGGCGGCGCTGCCCGACGGAACCGCGCGCGCGTCGTCGGCCGAGGCCTTGGCGCGGATGGAAGAGCTGCAGCTGACGCATCCGTCGCGCGCGACGAGCGAGGACGAGGCGTGGGAGTTCCGCCAGGTGATCACCCAGCAGGTCGCGTACGAGCGGCTCCTCTTCGCCCAGCGGAGAGACCTGCACCGCACCCTCGCGCGCTTCTACGAGGCCCGTCACGCCGAGGACCTCTCCGGGCAATACGCGCTCCTCGCGCACCACTACGAGCGCGCCGAGGACGCCCAGCGCGCGGTCGACTACCTGGAGCGCGCGGGGCACCAGGCCCTGGAGCTCGGCGCCTTCCGGGAGTGCGTGCGCTTCTTCGAGCGCGCCGAGGCGCTGGCGGGGGGCGGCCTGGATCGCAGGCGCTACGCGCGGTGGCAGTTCAGCGTGTCGCGCGCCTGGTACCGCATGGGGGACCTGCGCGAGAGCCGCGAGGCGGCGGAGCGCGCCGTGGCGATCCTCGATCGACCGATCCCGAGCGGGGCCCGGCTGGTCGCCGCCATCGCCGACGAATTCGCGCGCCAGGTCCGCCACCGCTGGTTCCCGGCGAGCTACTACGACACCGCGTCGGACGAGGAGCGCGAGGACCTGCGCAGCGCCGTGCGGCTCTACATGAACCTCTCCGAGGTCTACTACCTCGCGAGCCTGCCGGGGCCGAGCCTGTACAGCGCCGTTCGACTGGTCAACGTCGCGGAGCGGGCGGGGCCCTCCGAGGTCCTGGTCGAGGCCTACGGGGTCGTCTCGATCATCGCGGGCCTGGTCGGGCGCCACGGCTGGGCCGATCTCTACGCGCGCCGCGCGCGCGAGCTGGCCGAGCACATCGACACGCCCACGGCGCGCGCGAGCATCCGGCACCAGTCGAGCCTCTACCACGCGGCGATCGGCGCCTTCGACCGCGTGCGCGAGGACGAGCGAGAGGCCTCGGCCATCTATCGGCGCCTGGGCGACATCGGGCGGCTGCGTGACGCGCTGGGGCTGCTGGGGACGAGCGAGTACCTGGCCGGGCGCGACGACGAGGCGCGCCGGGTGCTGACCGAGCTGCTCGAGACGCAGCGTGGTGACGAGGTCTTCGTGCAGAAGATCTGGGGCGCTGGCTGGCTGGGCGCGCTCGCGCTCCGGCGCGGTGACCTCGCGGAGGCGGAGCAGTTCCTCAAGCAGTCGGTCAAGCTGCTCGACTCCAACACCGTCGGGCTCATGGAGATCCCCGTGCTCGGTATGCTCGCGCTCACCGCGCACCGCCTCGGCGAAGACGGCGAGGCGCGGACGCTCGCTGCGCGCACGCTCGGCCTGATCGACGAGACCAAGGGGCGCCCGAGCGGCCACATCGCGCTCGACGGCTACGTCGCGATCGCGGAGCTCTACCGAACGTGGGGCGAGGTGGAGAAGGCGGCCCACGCGGCGAAGCTGCTCCGCGTGTTCGCCAAGGCGTTCCCCATCGGCGAGCCGGCCGAGGCGATTCACAGCGGTCTCCTCGCGAGGCGCGCCGGCCGCAAGCGCGCCGCGAAGAAGGCGTGGACCCGAGGCCTGCGCGCCGCGGAGCGGCTGGGGATGGCGCACGAACGCGCGGAGCTCGAGCGGCTGTTGTCGGAGGTGTGATGGGCTGGGACTTCCCGCGAGAGATCCACACGATGAAGGAGTCGATCGAGGTCCTCGACGACCTGATCGGCTGGGGCCAGCGGGAGGAGAGCCCCATCGGCTACTTCGCCGCGCTCTATCGCAAGGTCGGCTGGGCCATCGAAGCCGCGCTGCAGGCGGGGAAATTCGAGCACCCCGACACGCTCGTGAAGCTCGACGTGGTGTTCTTCAATCGCTACCTCGAAGCCCTCCATCTCTGGCACACCGGAGAGGGGGCGAGCGCGCCCTGGCAGATCGCGTTCGACGCGACGCGGGACGAGAAGCTCATCGTGCTCCAGCACCTCTCGATGGCGATGAACGCGCACATCGATCTGGACCTCGGCGTGGCGACCGCGGACGTGGTGCCCGAAGAAGACTTGCTCGCGTTTCGCAAGGACTTCGACACGATGAACGCGGTCCTCGCCTCGCTCATGCACGACGTCGAGAACGACATGGGGCTCATCTTCGCCCTGTTGAAGCCCATCAACTGTCTCTTCGGCCCCGAGGAAGACGGCATCCTCGATCTGTCGATGGACGAGGTGCGGGCGCGCGCGTGGGCCAACTGCCTGCGCCTCTCGCGGCTCGAAGGCGAGGCGCGCGCCGAGGCGATCGAACGCCTGGCGGCCAGCACGGCCACGCTCTCGTGCATCATCCGCGATCCGGGTCCCTTGGGGAGCCTGGCCGTGCAATGGATCCGGCGACGCGAATCCGGTGACGTCGCCCAGAAGATCGAGGACCTGACGAAATGAGCAAGCGACGCATCGCGATCCTCGGGAGCGGCCAGGCCGCGCTCACCGCGGCGACCCAGATGACCGATCCCCGCAACCCGGCGGCGAAGGACCTCGAGCTGACCGTCTATCAGCTCGGGTGGCGGCTCGGAGGGAAGGGCGCGGCGGGGCGCAACGTCGACCCCGCGGGGAAGTATCGGGTCGAGGAGCACGGGCTCCACAACTGGTTCGGCTTCTACGACAACTCCTTCCGGCAGATCCGCGACGTGTACGGCGAGCTGAGCCGGCCTCCGGACGCGCCGCTCGCGAGCTGGAAGGAGGCGTTCATCCCGGAGTGGGAGGCGGTCTTCGTCGAGCGCGTGAAGGGCCGGCAGACGTTCTGGAAGATCGAGAACCCCATCAACGCCGAGGAGCCGGGCAGCGGCGGGCTGCTCCTGCCGCTCTGGGAGTACGTGCTGATGGGGCTCGAGATGATCTCGGGGCACCACCTCGCGCTGACCGGGGTGTCGCTCCGGGGGATCGAGCTCTCCGCCCCCACGCGTGATCTCGTCGAGCGGGTGCGCAAGCTCGGCGTGAGCGTGGGCGCGCCGAGCGACCCGGCGCACGGCATCCTGAAGCTGGCGCACGCTCTGGCGCGGCAGTCGCTGAAGCACGTCGACAACCCCCACGCGGCCGAGCACGAGGCGCACGCGGAGGGCTCCATCTTCTCCCGCGCCGTGCACGCGCTGACGGACGAGGTCGAGAAGGTCGTCGAGGATCTCGTCGGCGCGGTGGTCGGCCCGGTGGTGCAGCTCGTGCTGGAGCTCCTCCGCGCCTACATGTGGACGATGTGGGAGGTCCTGAAGGACGAGCTGGACGACGACGACGTCCGCCGCTTCTGGATCATGGCCAACTTCGTCTACGCGATCGTGGTGGGATGTATTCGGGATGGCGTGTTGACGCACGGCTTCACCGTGATCAACGACGTGAACTTCCGGGACTGGGTCGCGAAGCACGCCTACCCGGACGGCGGCCTCACGGTCGACTCCGTGATCATGCGCGCCGTGTACGACTCGTCCTTTGCGTATGTCGACGGCGACAGCCGAGACGGCCCCGGCGGCGCGTTCCCGCCCAAGGCGCAGTACGAGGCGGGCACCGCTCTGCAGGGGATGGTCCGCGCGGCGCTCACCTACAAGGGCGCCTTCGGCTACAAGTTCGCCGCCTCGACCGCCGACACCTGCTACGCGCCGATGTACGAGGTGTTGAAGAAGCGCGGCGTGAAGTTCCGCTTCTTCCACCGCGTGCTGGCATTGAAGCCCGGCGCGAGCGCGAGCGATCCCATCGGGGAGATCGAGCTCTACCGTCAGGTCGATCTCGCGGACGATCGGGACGAGTACGAGCCGCTCTTCGACGTGAAGGGCTTGCCCTGCTGGCCCTCCCAGCCTCTGTGGGACCAGCTCGAGGACGGCGCGGCGCTGCGGCAATCCGGGGTCGACTTCGAGCACCCGCAGCGCGAGCTGGATCCGTCGCGCAAGATCACGCTCAAGCTCGGGGAAGACTTCGACGACGTGGTGCTCGGCATCTCGGTCGCCGCGCTCCCGAACCTCTGCGGCGGTCTGTTCGAGTTGAGCGAGCGCTGGCGTCGGATGCGCGACCACGTGCGGACCACGCGCACGATGGCGCTGCAGCTCTGGTCGAAGAAGACCGCGTCGGAGATGGGCTGGCCGAACATGGGCCGGCCGATGACCTCCTTCAGCTACGACGAGGCGAACTACCTCAACGTGTGGGGCGACCTGAGCGATCTCGTCCCGATGGAGGGCTGGACGTCGACGCCGATCGCGTGGGACCGGGGAGGGCCACGGACGATCGACGAGGCGTGGCCTCAGAACGTCGCCTACTTCACCACCGCGATGCTCGACGACCCCAAGGTGTCCCCTCACGAGCTCCATCAAGACTGGGCGAAGTGCCACGCCGAGGTCCGCGCGGTCGCGGTGAAGATGTGCGATCAGGCCCTGACGCGGATCTGGCCCTCCACGAACGTCGGCACCGAGGCCGAGCCCCGCTTCGACTGGTCGGTCCTCGTCGACGCGCGCGAGCACGCCCCGTCCGGCCTGCTTCGCATCGACAGCCAGTACATCCGCGCGAACGTCTCGCCGACCGAGCGATACGTCTTGTCGGTTCCCGGGAGCACGAAGCATCGCCTGCAGGCGCACGACGACGCGGAGTTCCCGAACCTGTACCTCGCCGGCGACTGGACCTGGTGCGGCATCAACGCGGGCTGCATGGAGGCCGCGACGATGAGCGGCATGCTCTGCTCGCTCGCGGCGACGGGCTACCCGAAGCGAGACGCGATCATCGGCGTCGACTTCTGAGTCGCGTCACTCCCCGATGGTCGGCGTCGCGCCCGCGAGCGCCTGGAGCAGGAAGCGCAGCGCGTCGCCGCGGGTCTGCGGCTGCTCGGTCAGAACGTGATGCCCGTCGCGACCCGTCTCCGGCTCGTATTGCCGCAGCCCCACGGTGTAGTCGGTCATCTCGACCGTCACGTTCCCGCTCACCGGAGGGGGCAGGGCGTCGCCGAGGCCGATGTCGACCAGCTCCGGGCTGACCTGGGGCAGGCTCGCGCTGCGGGCGAAGGCGGCCATCGTGCGCTCGGTGCTGAAGCTGTCGCCGAGGCCGAAGGTCATCATCACGTGCCGGCCGCGCATGTCGATCGGCTCGCGGTGGTAGTGGCGGCCGTAGTTCACCGCGTCGACCGGCTCATAGAGCATCTGGATCAGGGCCAGCGCCGGGTGGTTGGCGCCCGCGGTGAGGTTGCCGTCACGGTCGGGGTCGAGCAGCGCGAGAGGCACCGCCCGCGCGATGTTCACGGGCCGGGTCTTCGTCAGCAGCGACTCCGTCAGGTCGCCGCCGAGCCCGCTCAGGAGCACGGCCAGCACGCCCGGCTCGTAGGGCACCATCAGCGAGGCGTGGCTCGCGCCCTGGCTGTGCCCGAGGATCGCGAAGCGCGCGGGATCGAAGCGCACGTCGAAGTCCGTGGGCGCCTCGGCGGCCGGGAGCACGTAGCCCTCCGCCCAGTAGACGAGCGCGAGCAGATCCGCGGCGCCCTGGAGGAAGTTGTCGCGCGCCGCGCGGGGGTTGGCGAAGTTGAACACCAGGCCGTCGGGGTCGCGGGTCGACGCGCCGCGGCGGCTGCCGTGCTGCGGCATGTCGATGGCGACCGTCACCGCGTTCGCGGGGCCGGCGCCGCCGTCCGCGGTGGCCAGGTCCTCCGCGAAGCCGTTGCCGATCGGCGCGGTGAAGGCGCCCCCCGTGCCGTGCGCCCAGAAGAGGACGGGGAAGCCCTCCGCCGGGGCCGCGGGCACCTTCGGGACGGTCATCACCATGCACACGTCTTCGCTGCGCGCGACGACGGGGGCGCCCGAGGCGTCGTACTCGATGCCGCCGCCGTCCTCCGGCGTCTCGAAGGGTGGGGTTCCTTGCTGGAACTGCGGCAGCGCGACGCGGGCGTGGATCTCCCAGTACGCGCTGCTCTCGGGGCCACACGCGCGCAGCCCTCCGTCATCGCAAGGGCTGGCGACGCCATCGGCGCAGACCGTCACGTCGCTCAGCGCGGGCGCGGGCCCACCGCGGATCACGTTGCGGAGCGCGGGCACCGCGTCGGTCGCGGTCTGGGTCGTGAACACCGCCGCGTTGAGGACGTCGCCCACCGCGGGCGTCTCCGCCTGGGCCAACCAGTCGCGCAGCAGCTGATAGCGATCCCACGCCGTGTCCAGTGGGGCCCCCGTCGGCGCGGTGTCGCCGAGCAGCGCCTCGAGATCGGGCGACGGCTCGAAGGGGACATTGCCGCTCGCCGCGTCCGTCCGGATGCCGTCCAGCAGGATCAACGCGTAGGTCGTGCCCGGGCGCAGCGGCGCGCCGTGGCCACGGCGCACGGAGAGCCAGTTCGGGCAGATGTAGCGGGTGATCGGCCCCGCGGTCGTGAGCCAGCCGCGGCCGAGATCCCGCCCGAACTCCGGCGAGCCGGGCGTGAGGTCGACGAGCCGCACGCGGTCGCCGTTCACGTCGCCCCACTCGTAGGGGCGCGAGAAGCGGAAGAAGACGACCGGGTTGGTGGCGAAGCCGTCCAGGTCCTGCTCGGCCGCCGCGATGGTGCGCCCGAGCACGTCCACCGGGAGCGCGGTGGCGGGGCGCGGGTGGCCCGTCAGATCGAGGCCCGTCGCGGTGCGGCGCACGTCGTTGGGGAAGGGCAGCCGGTAGAAATCGCCGTCGGTCTCGTCGCCGCGCGGCACCTCGAAGTACGCGCGGGGCGGATCGGCGGCGTCCTCGACGCAGTCCGCGCCGGTCCACGGGGGCAAGAGCGGCGGACGGCCCGCGCCGGCGTCGCCGCTCCCGATGGCCGGGTTCTGGCAGGTGCGCGCGCCTCCGTCGCCGACCACGCACGCGAGCCCGGCGAGGCAGTCGACGTCGCTGCCGCAGGGATCGGAGAGGTCGCCGTCGCCCGCGGCCCGGCACCGGTAGCCGAAGCCCTCGACGGTGCAGAGGAGGCCCTGCTGGCAGTCAGCCGTGCTCTGGCAGCCGTCCCCGTCCGCGCCGTCGCCCGCCGCCTCGCAGACGCGACGAGGCCCGCAGAAGAGCCCGTCCATGCAGTCGCCGCTCAGGACGCAGACGGAGCCCTCCACGCCCGTGCCCGATGGAGCGCAGCGGTTGGTGTCGTCGCAGACGAGGCCCGAGCGGCAGCCCGTGTCGGTGAAGCAGGGGTCACCGACGCCGCCGTTGCGTGGCCCCGCGTCCACGTCGCCGGAGTCGAAGAAGTCGCAGGAGCAGCCGGCGCTCAGGAGCACCGCCGCGGTCACCGAAAGCCAAGCGCGCATCGTCCGTCTCCTCCAAGTCGAGCGAATTCACCTTACCGGAAGCGCGCGCCACTTTCCCGACGGCTCTCCGCGCCGCGCACTTTCTTGACCGTGGAGCCCGTTCCGTGGCTTGGAGTGGGTGTGCGGTTGTCCCACATCATGCCATACGCCCTCCTCCTGCTCGCGGCCCCGGCCTCGGCCGATCCCGCGGAGCGAGGCGACGCGCATCGCCACGACTACTCGCGCTTCAGCGACGGCCCGCGCAACGTGCCGACCCCGCGGGGGGCGTCGCTCCAGCGCGCCCAGGCGCTGGGGCTCGGCACGCGCGAGGCGGCGTCGCAGCTGATGCACGGCCAGCCCGAGGCCGCGTGGCTGCGCGCCGCCGGGTGGCGCGAGAGCCCGGACCGTCTCCTCTGGCCGGTCGACGACGGCAATTACGTGCGTGGCTTCGGTTTCGTGCGCACCACGCGCCCGGACCTCCGTCACGACGGGGTCGACATCTCCGCGCCGGTGGGCACGGTCGTGCGCGCCGCGGCAGACGGCATCGTCGCCTACTCCGACAACGGCATCCGCGGCTACGGCAACTGCGTCATCCTCCTTCACCCGAACGGCTGGGTGACCCTCTACGCGCACAACTCGCGCACCACGGTGCAGCCCGGGTGGCGGGTGCGGCGCGGCGAGCGCATCGCCCTGGTCGGCTCGACCGGCATCTCCCGCGGCCCGCACGTGCACTTCGAGCTGATCGACGGCGGCCGGCCCACCGACCCGCTCGCCCTCTTCGACGGTGGCCCGGCGTTCGTGCGGCGGGTGGCGGAGCGCGCGTTCGCGGCCGGGCGCGTGCCCGAGCCCGACGACGTCGGCCCCGCGGATCGTCCGACGCCCGCGCCCCTCGCCGACGCGCAGCCGGTCGCCTCGCCCACCGTCGATCGCCGGGCCCTCGTGCGCCGCCTGCTCCGCTTCGCGCCGACCGAGGCGCTCCGCGAGGAGGCGGGCGGGCGCATCTTCTCCAACCTCCTGTGGCCGGTCCGCGGCGGCTCGCTCGCCTCGCACGATCGGCGGCGGGCGCGCATCGAGGCCGAAGACGGCGCCGCGGTGCGCGCGGCGGCGGATGGGCAGGTCGTCTACGTGGGCCGCCTCGGCCGCCGCGGCCAGAGCGTCGTGATGCTGCACCGCATGGGCTGGGTGACGGTCTACGCGGGCGTCGGCGAGGTGCACGTCGAGCCCGGGCAGCGCGTGGAGCGCGGCGCGTGGATCGCAGCGACCGAGGGAGCGCTGGCGTTCGAGCTCCGCGTCGACGGCCGCAGGACCGATCCCCACGACCTGCTGGTCCAGGTGCCCTCCGACTGACGCCTCCGATTGACGGCTCCGATTGACCGGGCCGCGCTCCTTCGCGCACAGTCCGGCCATGCCCCTCGGCGACGTGCCCGTCCCCTTCGCCAGCCGCGGCTGGCAGAAGAAGCAGGAGGCCGAGAGCCGGCTCGAGAAGCTCGTCGCGCGCTTCGGCGATCGCATGGTGCGCTTCAGCGAGGACGCGCTCGGCGAGGAGCTCGACGCCCGGATCGCGCGCATCCAGATGCACCCCAACGAGGCGGGCTTCGATCCCTTCGGCTTCGACCCGGGGACCGCGCGCTACGCCCTCGCGCTCGCCGCCTTCCTGCACCGCTTCTACTTCCGCACGGAGGTCTTCGGCGTGGAGCACGTGCCGGAGGGCAGGGTGCTGATCATCGCCAACCACTCGGGGCAGATCCCGATGGACGGCCTCATCATCGGCACCTCGCTCATGCTCGACGCGGAGCCGCCTCGCTTCCCGCGCTCGATGGTGGAGCGCTGGTCGGCGGAGCTGCCCTTCGTCAGCGTGTTCTTCCCGCGCTGCGGCCAGGTGGTCGGCTCCCCCGACAACGCGCGCCGGCTGTTGCAGAACGACGAGGCGCTGGTGGTCTTCCCGGAGGGCACGCGCGGGATCAGCAAGACCTTCGACAAGCGCTACCAGCTCGTCGACTTCGGCCTCGGCTTCATGCGCCTGGCGCTCGAGACCGGCACGCCGATCGTCCCCGTGTCGGTCGTGGGCGGAGAGGAGCAGCTCATCAGCGTCGCCGACTTCAAGGGCGTGGCCAGGCTCTTCGGCATGCCCTCGTTCCCCATCATCCCGCAGCTCTTCCTCGGGATGCCGTTCCCGCTCCCCACCCGCTATCGGCTGCGGTTCGGGCCCCCGATGCGCTTCGACGGCGACCCGGACGACGACGACGCGGTCATCGGCGAGAAGGTCGCCGAGGTCCGGGCGAACATCCAGCGCATGGTCGATCGGGGCCTGGAGGAGCGGCGCTCGATCTTCTGGTGAGCCGCCGCGGCCGGCCCCGCGGACGCCGCGCGTCGAGAGGAGCGGTGACGTTCTTCAACGGACGGCTTGACGGGAGACGGTCCGCGGGCTTCTGTACGGCCGTCATGCGCCCGTTTGTCTCCCTCAGCCTCTGTCTGATCCTGGCCGCCTGCGGTGGGGATCAGGACCAGCGCACCACGCCCGACGAGACGGGCGACCTCGAGGTCACCGCCGGCAGCGGCCGGACCGCGACGATGCCCCCGGGCCTCGACGACAGCCGCTGGCGCTGGGTCGAGGCGCACTGCACGGAGGGCCCGCTCGACCTGCTCGCCCGCGGCTACGCGGCGCACGTGCGGGTCCATCAGCGCGGCGAGAACCAGCTCCTGCTCGTGCACGACCAGCAGTTCGCGACCGAGAGCTGCGAGCACACCGTCGTCCAGCAGGCGACCCTGCCCGAGGGCGGCGGCGAGAGCTGGCTCATGGAGGAGGTGGTCCGCGTGGCCGTCCCCTCCACCGACGCGTGCTACGGCCGCCCGGAGGAGAACCGCCCCGGCGACGTGCGCATGACCGACGGTCGCCTCGAGGTCCTCGTGCAGCGCTCCCAGTGGTGCAACGGCCTCGAGGTCCGCATGGTCTACGAGCGCGCGGCCCAGGAGCTGCTCGCGGAGGACGAGATCGTGCGTCGCTACGTCGCCCACTTCATGCGCGGCGACGCCGACGCGGTGGCGGAGCTCTTCGCGCAGTCGGGGGCGCTCCTCGAGCCCTTCACCCGGACCGAGACCGGGGACCCCTACCGTCACGAGGGCCGCAACCGGGTCCAGCGCTGGTTCGAGGAGAGCTTCACGACCGCGCCGTGGCGCGCGATGAAGATCGCCGAGATCGAGGAGGGCGAGGCCTCGGGAGGCGCCACGCAGCGCGTCGTGACCTGGGAGTACATGGATCCGCGCCTCACCGAGCCCATGACCGGCCGGAGCCGCTTCACGATCGCGGCGGGCGAGATCTTCGAGCTCCAGATCGAGCTGACCAGCGAGCCCAGCCTGCGCGAGCCGGCCGAGGGCGAGGCGGCCGAGGGCGAAGAAGAGGCGACGGAAACCTGAGCTTGCGTTTCGCCGTGCGCCGTCGGGATACTCGGGGTCCGTGAGCGACTCCCGTCGGCGACGCCCCTCCGCGCGACGCGGCAAGAAGCCGCCCGCGGATTCGTCCGCCGACGAGACGGCGAAGCCGGAGCCCGCCCCGAAGAAGCCCAAGCGCTCGGGGTCCGGCGGCGAGCGCCCCTCCGCGAGGCGCAAGCGGGCCGTGAGCCCGGCGACGGTCCCGCCCCCCGCTGCGCCGCAGCCCGTGAAGCGTCCGAGCGCGACGCGCCGACCCGCCGCCAGCCGTGACCCGCACGCGCAGGCTCGCGAGGGCGCCGTGCTCGTGACGGGGATCTGCGGTCGGCTCGGCAAGCTCCTCGCGCGCAGGCTCCACCGCAACGATCGGGTGGTGGGCATCGATCGGCGCGAGTTCCGCGGGCGTCCGAAGGACATCGTGCATCACCAGATCGATCTCCGGCGCAAGAAGACGCGCGACGTCTTCCGCGCCGGCGACATCCGCGCGGTGGTGCACCTCGGGATCATGCACGACCTCCGCGCGAGCGCGAAGGTGCACCACGCATGGAACGTGGTCGCGTTCCAGAAGCTCCTCGACGCGCTCATCCAGTACGACATCCCGAAGCTGGTGGTGCTCTCGAGCGCGAACGTCTACGGGCCCAGCCCCGACAACCCGCAGTTCCTCACCGAGGAGGCGCCGCTGCTCGGGGCGCAGCACTTCAGCGCGATCCGCGATCTCGTCGAGGTGGACATGCTCGCCCAGAGCTTCTTCTGGCGGCATCCCGACACCGAGACGGTGGTGCTCCGGCCGTGCCACATCCTCGGCGGCGTGCACAACGCGCCCAGCAATTACCTGCGCCTCGAGCGCCCGGTCTCCCTGATGGGCTTCGACCCGATGGTGCAGGTGATGCACGAGCGCGACGTGGTCTCGGCCATCCAGCTGGCGCTCGCGCCCGGGGTGCGCGGGATCTTCAACCTGAAGGGCCCCGGCGAGGTCCCCATGAGCCGGGTGTTCAAGATCCTCGGGCGGCGCCCGCGCGCGGTCCCCGCGAGCATGGCGCAGCTCGTGCTCGACCGCATGTGGCGCTACCGGATGACCTCGTTCCCGACGCCGGAGCTCGATCACATCCGCTACGTCTGCATGGTGGACGACACGCGGGCGCGCGAGGTGCTGGGGTTCGAGCCGAGGTTCGGTCTCGAGGAGACCGTGCGGGCCGTCGAGCTCGACGCCTGATCTCCGCCCGCGGACTTCCCACGCCCCCGTGCGCGGCTCATGATGAGCGGGTCGTGGGGGAGCCGACCGGGGAACAGGCGCTGGGGCCGAGCGCGGGGCCGAGGCCGCGGGAGGAGCGCGAGACGCTCTCGTCCGACCCGACCTCGATGCCGCCGTCGGCCCGCGCCGAGATGGGCGGCGATCCGCTCGTGGGGCAGCTGGTCGACGCCCGGTATCACGTCGGCCCCGTGCTCGCCGACGGCGGCATGGGCACGGTCTACGAGGCGCTCGACGTCCACGCGGACGCGCGCGTGGCGCTCAAGACCCTGCAGCCTCGGTTCAGCGAGCGTCCGCGGGTCGTCCAGCGCTTCGAGCGGGAGGCGCAGGCGCTCGAGGCGGCCCGGAGCCCACACGTCGTCGACGTCATCGCTCACGGGCGCCTCGCGGACGCGCGCCCCTACTACGTGATGGAGCGGCTCGACGGGGAGCCGCTGTCGGACGTCATCGAGCGGACCGCGGCGCCGCTCGAGCCGCGCCGGGTGGTCCGGCTCGGCGTGCAGATCGCGCGAGGGCTCACCCACGCTCACGACCTCGGCATCGTGCACCGCGACCTGAAGCCGGAGAACATCTTCCTGTGCGACGCGGTCGCCGACGCGCCCCACGTGAAGCTCCTCGACTTCGGCCTCGCCAAGGCGGTGGACGGGTCGACGGACGTGGCCAAGGCGGGAGAGCTGCTGGGCACGCCGAGCTACATGGCCCCCGAGCAGATCCGCGGCGACCGGGTCGACGGCCGCACGGACATCTACGCGTTCGGCGTGATGCTCTACGAGATGCTGACGGGGAGGGTGCCGTTCGAGGGCGACGCCGCGGTGGACGTGATGGTGGCGCACGTGGAGCAGATCCCGACGCTCCCCTCCCAGCTCGACCCGCCGATCCAGCTCCCCGTGATGCTCGAGTGGATCGCGATGTGCTGCCTCTACAAGCAGCCGGAGCGCCGCTTCCAGAGCACCCACGAGCTCCTCGACGAGCTTTCCAACGCGGCGCGGCTCTATCGCGTCCAGGTCTGAGAGCTGTCACCCTGAAGGGCATGCGCTGGCTCGCCATCGCCCTGTTGTTCGTGGCCTGCGACGGATCCCCCGCGCCGGGCGAAGGCGGCGTCAGCCCGGGGCGCGACGCGGGCCCGCCCGGCGTCCCCGTGCCTCGCTCGGGGCTGCCCGTGGGCGCCGACGACGCGCTGCGGCTCGGCCCGGGCGCCGACCTCGACGTGGCGAGCGCGCTGACCCAGGACGCGACCGGCCGCGTCACCCTGATCTTCGAGAGCTTCGACGAGGCGTTCACCCGCGGCGAGCTCTGGTCGACCGACTCCGCGGACGGGTCGGCCTTTCGCGTGGCGCGCCCGATCGGCTTCACCGAGCACCCCTTCGAGGCGTCGCCGTCCTTCGTCGGCGGCTCGCTCTACTTCGCGGGGGCCGACGATCTCTCGAGCCCGCCGACCCTCTACCGTGGCCAGGTCGGCGCCCCCTCCGCGCTGCCATCCGTGGAAGGCCTCGAGTCCCTGCTCTCCTGGCCGAAGCTCTACGAGGCGGGCGAGCGGGTCGCGCTCGCGTTCCGCGACGGCGCGAGCCTGCCCCGCGTCGCGCTCGGCGCGGACCCCGCGAGCCTCGGCCCGCCGCGCGCGATCGGCGAGCAGCCCGCGGCGATGGTGACCCTCGGCGTCTTCGGATCCGGCGCGCTCGCGGCGACCTACCAGCACCCCGTCGGCGGCGAGCCGATGGTCTCCTTCGTGGTGCGCTCCGAGGACGGCGAGAGCTGGAGCGCGCCAGCCCGCGTCACCGAGGCGAGCCCCAACGTGCACGACACGACGCTCGTCGGCCGCGAGGACGGGGCGCTCGATCTCTACTACGCCTACCCGGCGAGCGCATCGGGGTTTGCTCTGTTCAGGCGTCGCCTCGCCGAGGACGGCGCGCTCGGCGCCGAGGAGCGCGTGACGGCGGACGCGCTCGGCGAGACGACGAAGCCGGAGGGCCTGCGCCTCGCGAGCGGGGACGTGCTGATCGCGACGGCGGTGATCACCGCGCGCGGATCCGGCGGCGAGCCGACCCGTCAGGAGATGACGCTGATCCGGCTCTCGTCGGAGGCGCCCGAGTGATCGGTCATTGCATGCGGCGGTAGAAGATGTCGCCGTTGGCGCAGCTCATGCCGCTGCTCGAGCCGCCCGGGCAGCCGCTCCCGAGGCGATGGTCCACCCAGACCACGTGCGCCGCGGTGGCGCTGACGTAGACGCGCGGGCGCTGGCTGTCGCTGGTGCCGAGGGGTGAGCTGTCGAGGCGGTAGTCCTGGGGCTGCCAGCTGGCGCCTCCGTCCAGGCTGAAGTTCGCGTAGATGTCGAGCAGGCCCGCGCGGTCGTCGGCCCAGGCCGCGACGACG
Source organism: Sandaracinaceae bacterium (assembly GCA_040218145.1). Taxonomy (GTDB): domain Bacteria; phylum Myxococcota_A; class Polyangia; order Polyangiales; family Sandaracinaceae; genus JAVJQK01. Next base: position 46,909 of record JAVJQK010000091.1, read on the forward strand.
AGGCTCCCCCGGGCGTCGAGGCTCAGGTCCACGCTCCCGCTCGTGCCGGACGCGCTGCCCGTGTCGAGGCGCGTGGGCGTGGAGAAGCTGTTGCCTGCGTCCGTGGTGCGCGCCGCGAGCACGTCCGGGAAGCCCGAGCGGTAGTCCACCCAGGCCACCACCGCCTCACCGCTCGCGGGCGCGACCACCTGCGGCTCGAGGGAGTCGTGGCTGAAGGGGTCGGCGTCGAGCTGGAGGGCGCTCGCGCGCCAGCTCGCCCCGCGGTCCTGGCTGCGGTTGAGCCAGATGTCGAAGCTGCCCATGTCGCGGTCGTCGACCCAGGCCACGTAGACGTTGGAGCCCTGCGCGGCGAGCGCGGGGGAGAAGCTGGAGTTGCTGCCCGCCGCGTCGCCCACGTCGAGGCGCACGTCCCCGCCCGTGAAGCTCGAGCCGGAGTTGGTCGAGCGACGCAGGAAGATGTCGAGGCCGCCGCTCCGGTTGTCGCGCCAGACCACGTAGACGTCGCTGCCCGCCGCGGCGACCTTCGGCGTGGCGGCCACGTAGGTGGAGCCGGTCCCGCTCGAGGCCTGCACGGGCGCGCTCCAGCTCGAGCCGCCGTTGGTGGAGCGGCTGAAGAAGACCTGCCGACTCCGGTCCGAGACGAAGGACTCGTAGACGACGTAGACGTTGCTCCCGCTGCTCGCGAGCTCGACGTTGAAGCTGTCGCGCGTGGCGGTCGACCCGCTCGCGTTCACCTTCACGTCGCTCGCCGCGAACGTCGCCCCGTAGTCAGTGGAGAAGCGCCCGTAGATCTCGCGGTAGCTGGTCCCTCCGCGGAAGTCCGCCCAGACCACGCTCACGTCGTCCGGCGACGCGAGCGCGATGCGCGGGCCGATGGCGGGTCCGCCCGCCGTGTCGAGGCGGGTCGGCGTCGAGAGCCAGCTCGAGCCGCCGTTGGTCGAGCGGTTGAAGTAGACGCGCGCGTCCCCGAGCCGCAGATCCATCCACGACACCCAGACCCGGCCGCCGCCGTCGCCGAGGATGAAGGGCGCGAGCGAGTTGTACTGCGAGGCGGTGTCGCCGAGATCGAGCCGCGTGTCGCTGCCCACCGGCCCCAGGCAGCCCTCGTCCGCGGTGCCGTCGCAGTCGTTGTCCAGGCCGTCACAGATCGTCTCGGTCGCCTGATGGCTGGCCGGGAGATCACAGCCCCAGCCGCCCGCTCCGCGACAGGTGGGCGTGCGACCCGCGCACACGCCGCGGGTCTCCGCGCAGCTGGGCACGCTCGCGCGCGGCGGCGGCGTGAGCCCGTCGTCGGTCGCGCCGTTGCAGTCGTCGTCGGCCCCGTTGCACGTCTCGGCCGCCGGGCCCACAAAGCCTCCGCCGCAGCTCAGGCTCCCGCTCGTGCACGCCACGGTCCCGAAGGCGCAGCGCCCCACGTTCGTCGCGCCGCACCGATCGCCGACGCCGGGGAGGGCGCCCTCGTCGGTGCGCCCGTCGCAGTCCTGGTCGACGCCGTCGCAGGTCTCGGCCTGCGGTCCGCCCCCGCCGACGCACACGATCGCGCCGCGCTGGCAGCTGTTCACCCCCGGGGAGCACGCGCCGGTCGAGGTCCCGCAGCTCGAGCCCACCGTCGGGTCGGCCTCGTCGATGCGGCCGTCGCAGTCGTCGTCGACGCCGTCGCATGCGTCCGCGCGCCCCGTGGCCGTGCACGGGTACTCGCAGCCCGTCGCCGGATCTCCGTCGATGTCGTGGAAGCCCGCCGCGCAGCCGCCGATCCCGCAGACCGAGCCGCCGCCGCCCGGCACGCACGCCCCGGTGGCGTTCGCGAACACGCAGCGCCGACCGCAGACGCCGCAGTTCATCGGGTCGGTGCTCAGGTCGAAGCCCTCGTCGATGCGGCCGTCGCAGTCGTCGTCGACCGCGTTGCAGCTCTCCGCGCCGGCGGCCACGCACGCGTACTCGCAGCCATCGCCCGGGTCGCCGTTGAGGTCGACGAAGCCAGTGTTGCAGCCGCCCATCACGCACGCGCTCGCCTCGCACGTCGCCGCCGCGTTCGCGAACCCGCAGGTGTTGCCGCAGGCCCCGCAGTGCTCGAGGTCGGTCGTGACGTCGAAGTCCTCGTCGACCGCGCCGTCGCAGTCGTTGTCCAGCCCGTCGCACAGCTCCGCGCCCGAGGGCGGGCACTCGTACTCGCAGCCGTTCGCGGGGGTGTCGTCGAGGTCGTGGTGGCCGATCTCGCAGCGCTCGATGACGCAGCCGCCTTCCATGCAGCCGGGGAACGCGAACGGGAGCACGCACTCGCTTCCGCACGCGCCGCAGTTTCCCGGGTCGCTCTGCGTGTCGAAGCCCTCGTCCACGAGCCCGTCGCAGTCGTCGTCGGTCTCGTTGCAGGTCTCCTCGCCGGTCGGGACGCAGCCGTCCGCGGGGCGCGCGTCCGGGCGGCCCGCGTCGCGCGGCCCGGCGTCCGTCTCGCCCTCGCAGTCGTCGAAGCAGAAGGGCTCCACGTCGCAGCCGCCGAGGAAGAGCACGAGCGCCCCCGCGAGCGCGCGCCCGGCGCCGCGAGGTGCGCTCCGAGGCACGCGGACCCGTCGCAGGAAGAGCAGCGACAGGAGGAGCAGGCCGAGCGCCGCGCCCCCGAGGCCGCTTGGGCCCCCGCTCCCCGTCGCGCTGCACTGGCAGCCGCCGCCCGTCGCGATGCCGTAGTCCGGATCACGCGGCGGCACGATCTCGTCCAGCACGCACCACCCGCCGGGCTGGCAGCTCGCCCCGGTCGGGCAGCGCACGCCACGGCAGAGGTCGTCCACGCACGCGTCGCCCTCGCAGACGCGCCCGCGCCCGCAGGTAGGCGCGCAGGCGTCGGGGGCGCAGGCGTCGTCCACGCAGCTCTCGCCGCTCGCGCAGCCGCCGCAGGGCGCGTCGACGCAGGTGTCGTCCTCGCAGACCTGACCCTCGCCGCAGGTGCGGGTGCAGACCGCGGCGCAGGCCCCCTCGCGGCAGTAGCTGCCCGCGTCACAGCTCACGCCGACGCACGGATCCGCCTCGCACGCGCCCATGCGGCAGCGCTCTCCGGTCGGGCAGCCGCGCCCGTAGCAGCTGTCCTCCACGCAGGTGCCGCGCACGCACGCGAAGCCGGCTCCGCACTCCACGCCTGCGCAGAGGTCCTCGCACGCGCCGGTCGTGGGATTGCAAATCTCCTCGTCGCTGCACTCCACGTCGGCGCACATGCCCGCGACGCAGTAGCCGATGATGCCCATCGACGGATCCGCGAAGCTGCGGTCGCACTCGCGCCCCGGCGGGCAGGGGAACTCGTCGTCCTCGCAGGGAGAGACGCAGCGGCAGTCCACGCACGCGCCGCCCGGACAGAGGTCGCCGCCCGCGTTCTCGTCGACCACGCCGTCGCAGTCGTCGTCCATGCAGTTGCAGATCTCGCGCGTGGTGCCCGACGCGCCGCGGCACGACAGCTCTCCCCCCACGCAGACCACGCGCCCGGCGAGGCAGAAGTCGCCGCCGCCGTCCGGCACGCCGCCGTCGGTCTCGGAGAAGCCGCCGTCGTCGAGCGGGAGACACGCCGCGCCGCCGCCCGGGTTGCCGTCGTCGATGATCCCGTTGCAGTCGTCGTCGACGTTGTTGCAGACCTCGGGCGTGGCGGTCGGCGCGTCGCAGCCGACGAAGGCGCCAGCCACGCAGGTCTCCGTGCCCACGCCGCAGCTCGTCGAGCACGCGCGTGTGACGCCCTCGTCGATGGCCCCGTCGCAGTCGTCGTCGACGCCGTTGCAGCTCTCCACGCTGCCGCTCGGCGCCGTGCATCCCACGAAGCTGCCCGAGATGCAGACCTCGGTGCCCGTGCCGCACATGCTCGAGCACGCGCGCGTCAGCCCCTCGTCGGTGCGTCCGTCGCAGTCCTCGTCGGTGTTGTCGCACGTCTCGGCGCCCGGGCTCGGGGCGGTGCAGCCGCCGAAGCTGCCGGCCACGCAGGTCTCCGTGCCGCTGCCGCAGGCGCTGCCGCAGGCGCGGGTGAGCCCCTCGTCGGTGCGTCCGTCGCAGTCGTCGTCGCCCCCGTTGCAGCTCTCGAGCGTGGGCGCCCTGGCCGAGCAGTCCGCGAACATGCCCGCCCGGCAGACCTCGGTGCCCGCACCGCACATGTTCGAGCACGCGCGGGTCAGCCCCTCGTCGATGGCGCCGTCGCAGTCGTCGTCGCCGCCGTCGCAGCGGGTCTCGGTCGGGTCGGGGACGCGCGCCGAGCAGCTCCCGTAGCTGCCCGCCGAGCAGGTCTCGGTGCCCGCGCCGCACGCCGTCGCGCAGCCGCGGGTGAGGCCCTCGTCGATGGCGCCGTCGCAGTCTTGGTCGACGTTGTCGCAGGTCTCCGGCTGCGGATCGCAGATCGGCACCAGCCCGGTGGCCCGGCCCAGGAAGTCCTCGAAGTCGTTGTCGCCGCCGCGGAACAGGTCCTCGAAGCCGAAGTAGAACGTGTCGGTCCGCGTGATGCTCCGGTAGACGAGGAAGTGCACGTAGTCGCCGTCGTCGTTGAGGGCGGAGCTCGTGAAGTAGATGCGGTTGTTCGTGTCGAGTCTCGAGCCGCATGAATCGTTGACGTTCGTGCCCGTCGGCTGGCAGCCGGCGTCGAACGGGCAGCCGCTCGGGAAGGTCCCGCCCTCACGCGAGCCGTCGAGGCGTTCGGGGGTCCGCAGCCAGAAGCCGATCGGCCGGCCCGGGGAGAAGCCGGGCTGGGTGTCGAAGTCGACCGTGATCGTGCGGGTGGTGCTGCACGAGCCGCAGGCGCAAGAGCCGTACGTCCGGCAGCCGAAGATGGTGCGCAGGTTCGCCGGATCGCTGACGTCGTCTCCGACCCAGAACCAGCCGAACGAGTTGCGGAAGCCGGCGCCCTCCGCGATGTCGACGAAGGTCACCCGGTAGCGCCCGCTCACCGCGTCGAAGACGGGGCGATAGGCCTCCGGGATCACCGCGGCGTCCGCGATCGCGTCGACCGCGCCCGTCATGCCTTCGCCGTTGCCCGAGTCGAGGCAGAGCTGCAGACGGTTGGTCACGGGGAGCACCGTGCCGTCGACCTGGTTGATGTAGGCGCGCCCGTGACCGGGGAGGAGGGCGCACGTGAGGATGACGGCGAGTGTCACCCCGAAGATGAAGCGACTGCGGAACATCGCAGTGAGGTTACATCGCGCCGCGCCGCCTTCAATGGGGATCCGCCCGACCCCCGACGTAGTGACGCCCCCCTCGGAGATCCGAGGGGGGCGCCTGTCGAGCGTGGTTGGTGTTTGGAGGAGTCAGTCCAAGATCGTCTCAGCGGCGGTTGCGACAGACGGCGTCGAGGCAGTCCTCGGCCGCACCGCAGTCGTCCGCGACCCGGCACTCGGGCATCAGCTCGTTGGTCGCGTTGCAGAGGTACTCACCGCTGCCGGTGTCCTCGCGGCACTCCGGCACCTGGGAGTCGAAGCGGCGGCACTCTTCGTTGGTCATCGTCGGGCAGGGCGTCCGGCAGACGCCGTCCCGGCAGACGCGGCCCGAGCGGCAGTCCGAGTCCATCGTGCAGAAGGGCTCCGGCTCCCAGTCGGGGCGGCAGAACCGGTCGGCCGCGCAGTACTCGTCCATCCCGCAGACCGACGCCGTGGCGCAGTCGTCGAGGCAGCGGCCACCGACGCAGTGCTCACCCACACCGCACTGGGTGGAGCGGGTGCACTCGGTCGGGTTGGCGCGGCAGAAGCCGCCCTGGCAGCTCTGTCCGTCGCCGCAGTCGGTGTCCGCGGTGCAGACCCCCGTGCAGTGGTTGTTCAGGCAGACCGTGCCCGGCGCGCACTCGCGGTCGAACTGGCACGTGTCGTCCCGGTTCGTGCAGGCGCCCTCGATGCAGACCTGGTCTGCGCTGCAGTCCGCCTCGGTGCGGCAGGCGCCGTCGTCGCGGGGGACGCAGGTGTCGCGGAAGTCGCACCAGAAGCCGGTGTCGCAGTCGCCGTCGGCGGCGCAGGTCCCCGACGGGGCGCACTCACCGGCCATGCAGTAGTCGCCGGCCGCGCAGTCGCCGTGGGTGCGGCAGGAGCGGTCGGGCGGGGTGACGCAGAGGCCTCCTTCGCACAGCATGCCCGCGAGGCATTCGCTGGCGTCGGCGCAGCGCTCGCCGGACTGGCAGCTGCCGCCCTCACAGATCTCGCCCGGATCGCAGTCGGCGTCCTCGGCGCACGTGGGGCCAGGGGGAAGACAACGGCCGCGGACGCACGACTCGGACGACGGACAGTCCCCGTCGTCGTCGCACATGAGCGGCGGGTCGTCGCCTCCGGTGTAGATGGGACAGCCGTAGAGAAGGGCTGACATCGGGATCGCGACTGCGAGGGCGCGCAGAATGTTCTTCATCGGGCTCGACTCCTCCATGCGGATGGCCGCACCAAGACTACTGCCAGGACCATGCCAGGGGACGCTAGGCGGGTACGGAGAGGGATCACGTTCGAGATCGCCCCGATTGTAAACGCGTGTTCACGCCGCGACCGGGACGGAGCGAGGACGCGCTTTCACGCGTCGATCACCGGGCCGCCACCGCCGCGGCCTCTTCGCGGCCCACGAAGTGGGGCAGAGGATCCCGCGGTCGTCCGTCGCGCCGCCACTCGAAGTGGAGGTGGTCGCCGTGCGCGAGCCCCGTGTGGCCGACCTCGCCGATGACCTGTCCGCGCCGCACGCGCTGGCCGGCGAAGACGTGGGTCGCCTGGCAGTGGGCGTAGAGCGACACGCTGCCGTCGGGGTGGAGGAGCACGACCGAGTTCCCGTAGCCGCGCATGCCGTTGTAGCTGTAGAGCACGAGCCCGTCGTTGACCGCGCGGATGGCGCTGCCCGCCTCGGCCCCGATGTCGACGCCGCGATGCAGCCGCCGACGACGCCCGCGTCGGAGCCGTCCACGGCGCCCTCGGCGGAGCTCGCGGTGGCGTCCGAAGCCTCGCCAGAGCCGACCGTCGGGCACGGGCCAGAGCAGCCCGGGGCCCATCTCGCCCTCCACCGCCTCGGCCCATTCGTCCTCGGGCGGCCCGTTCAGCGCCAGCCGGCCGACGCGGCGCTCGTCGTCGAGCCCGAGCCGGAGGGCGCGCGCGGCGGCGGGGCCGAAGGCCTCGGGGACGCGCCTCGGCCCGTCACACACCACGCGGCCGTGGTAGCGCTGGCACTGCCGCCCGCGGCTCTCGCGCCACCGCGTCGGGAGCGGCGTCTCGATGGTGCGGTCCTCGGGCTCCGCCGCGACCAGCTCCTCCACGTCGCCGCCGGCGGAGGCGTCGCACTCGGAGGCGCTCGCTTCGGTCTCCGGATCCTCTCGCGTCACCTCGGCCTGGTCGGCCCCCGCGGGAGGGGAGTCGATCGCCAGGGTGGCGGACGCCACACAGAGCGCGAGGAGCGCGCGGAGCGGGAGAGAGCGGGGCACGAGCAGCCAACGAGGCTGCCACGACGCTGGACGCGTGACCAGTCGGTCAGCGGATCTCGGTCTTCGCGAGCGCGCCGCTCTGGCGCAGCGCCTCGTAGAGCACGACCGTCACCGCGTTGGACAGGTTGAGCGAGCGGACCCCGCCCGCGGTCGGGATGCCCCACACCCGCGGCTCGCGCTCGAGCAGGCTCGGCGGCAGGCCCACCGACTCCTTGCCGAACACCAGCGCGTCCCCGGGGCGGAAGTCGGCCTCGAGGTAGCTCCGCTCCGCGTTCGCGCTGAAGAGGTGCAGCCGTGCGTCCGGGTGGTCGGCGCGAAACGCGGGGAGGTCCGCGTGTCGGTGCAGATCGAGGAGCGGCCAGTAGTCCAGCCCCGCGCGCCGCACCGCGTGCTCCGAGATGTCGAAGCCCAGCTCGCCCACCAGATGCAGCGCGCTGCCCGTCCCGACGCAGGTCCGCGCCACCGCGCCCGTGTTCGGGGGGATCTCCGGCTCGACGAGGACCACCCGGAAGGGCACCTCGAGCGGCGGGAACCTGAGCTTGGGTCCTTCCGGCACGGCGGGACCATGCCGCGCGCGTTCGTCCTCGCCAAGCCGCCGACTCCTTGACGGAAATCAGCGCCGAGCGGTAGCGTCGGGGTCGGAGACGCTTGCCTTGAACCGCCTACCGCCGAGCGCGCTCGTTTTCGCGGCCGCACTGTCGACCGCCACGCTGACGATGATCCCGGCGACGGCCGCGGCGCAGGACATGAACATCGCCGCCTCGCGCCTGCGCGCCTCCGGCGTCGACACGGGCTCCGGCTGCACCACCCAGACGGACCCGATGGACGGGCGCTTCGCCATGGATCGCGCGGCGTGGTGTCGGGTCATGACGCAATTCGCGGGCTCGATGATCCCGCCGATGCTCACCCCCGCCGGCACCCGCGGCGTGCGCGGCATCTACGTCGGCTTCGAGAGCTGGCTGACCGGCATCGACAACGACGACGGCAACGCGGTGGGCGACGCCTGGTTCCGCGCCGTCGAGGGCGACGGAATGGGCTCCACCGACCGCAGCCGCTTCGCCGACTCCGTGCTCGCGTGGGGCCGGATGAACGTGCGAAAGGGGCTCCCCTTCGGGTTCGAGCTGGGCACGAACGTCGGCTACCTCGCCAACACCAGCTACTGGACGCTCGGCCTCGAGATCCGCTGGGCCCTCTGGGAGGGCTTCCGGGAAGAGGTGGGCTGGATCCCGGACCTCGCGGTGCGCGGCTCGGTGCAGACCTTGATGGGCGACGGCGAGTTCAACGTCACCGTGCCGAGCATCGACCTCGTGCTGAGCGAGCCCTTCGTGGTCGGCAACTCGGTCGAGATCACCCCCTCGCTCTACGGCCAGGTGGCGTTCGTGTTCGTCGACAGCGAGCTGGTCGACATCACGCCCGAGACCGACACGTTCACCGACTGCATGCCGAACCCGGCGACCCCGCCGCGCGACGACCCGAGCTTCGGTGTGCCGCCCTATTGCACCGCGGGCGGCGCGCAGCTGAACGACAACGTCGTCTTCCCGTCGCTCCGCTCCACTCGGGTGCGCGTCGGCGGCGGCCTCCAGATCCGCTACGAGTGGTTCACCCTGCTCGGCTCGTTCATGTTCGACGCGGCCAAGCCCGGCGACCTCGACGGCGACCTGCCGAGCGACCTCCCGCGCCAGTGGTCGGTGGCCTTCGGCGCCGGCCTCACGCTCTGAGGGGCACCGCCGAGCGCGCCTCGTAGACGCGGCGCATGTGTTGCCGCGCGGGGCCGCGACCGCAGCGCGCGCTCGCGCGACCGCCAGGCGACCGAGCCCGCCCCCGCGTTCAAGTCCGCCTCCGCGTCCGCTTCGGCGACCGAGTCCGCCTCCTCGACCGAGTCCGCCTCGGCGACCGAGTCCGCCTCGGCGACCGAGTCCGCCTCGGCGACCGAGTCCGCCTCCGCCTCCGAGTCCGCCTCCGAGTCCGCCTCCGAGTCCGCCTCCGAGTCCGCACCCGAGTCCGCCTCCGAGTCCGCCTCCGAGTCCGCACCCGTTGCCGAGCCCGTTCCTGCGCCCGCTCCCGAGTCCGCTCCCGGGTCCGCTCCCGCCTCCGAGTCCGCCTCGGAGTCCGCCTCCGAGTCCGCCTCGGAGTCCGCCTCCGCCTCCGCGACCGAGTCCGCCTCGGAGTCCGCCTCCGCGACCGAGTCCGCCTCCGAGTCCGCCTCCGCCTCCGCGACCGAGTCCGCCTCCGAGTCCGCTGCCGAGTTCGCTCCCGCTCCCGAATCCGCTCCCGCCTCCGCTCCCAAACCGCTGCCGAGTCCGCTGCCGAGTCCGCTGCCGAGTCCGCTTCAGATCCGAGTTCGAGCCGAGTCGTCTGTCGTCTGCCAACGCGGCTCGTTGGGCGATATGGATCACCGCAAGGTGAATGGCACTTCGTCCTCCGCCATCGACGGTGCCGGACGCGTGCGGGCGAGTAAAGGAGGCCTACGGCCCCAGCCTTACGGCTGGCTTCGGGCCCTACGGGCCCTCGTCCTTGACTAGCCCACCCGCGCCCTGCGGCGGGCGGGGTGAGGACGAAGGGTGTCAGGTCGACATCTGGGTCGCCTCAGAGCGGATGAGCCCATGCTCCGAATCACCGAAGAGTCGATCGTTTGGCTGCGCTCGATGAAGCCGATCTGGGAAGAGGTCGCGAAGCACGACAAGAACCTGGCTCGGCAGATGCGGGACAGCGCGGCGAGCGTGGTGGGGAACCTGGCCGAGGGCGAGAAGCGGGTCGGCGGACATGAGCGCGAGCGGTTCGGTACGGCCTACGGCTCGGCGGGCGAGACCCGCGTGTGGCTGCTCTCCGCGGCGGCGCTGGGGTACGTGAGCGACGAGGCGGTCGAAGGGCCTGCGGACTGGGCGGACAAGGCGCGCGCGACGATGTGGAAGTTGATGCATCGCGGGTGAGCCAAGCGAGGGTGGCTCCGGCT
>JAVJQK010000092.1 GCA_040218145.1 Sandaracinaceae bacterium
TGTAGCGCGGCGGGGTCACGCCCGACGCCACCGCATCCGTCATGCCGATGCCCCAGCAAGCAATTCCGAGCACTTACGAGCGCGGATCGGCGGGGGTGGCGGGCACGGGGGTGGCGGACGCCGGCCGCGAGGGGGGTCCAGGCGAGCGCTACTCCGCGTCGGTGGCAGCCGACGCCTCCGCCGCCTGGAGCTCACGCCACATCTCGACCATGCCTTCGAGCTGGTCCTCCGTAGCCTGGGCCACGAGCCTCAGCTCCGCTCCGTTGGCACGCATCTCCACGCGTCGAAGCACCCGGCCCGCTACGGTCAGACCGGCCCCGGGCGTCTCTAGCGCCGCGTCGATCCGCGACTGCAGCGCCGCGCGCAGTCGCTCCGAGTCGGCCGCCGTGCTCGTCCTCAGCGCGGCGCTCACCGAGAGACCGTCCCGCACCCCGAGCCCGATCGCGAGCGCCCGAACTCCCGCGAGGGCGGTCAGATCCCCCTCCGCGCCGCGAGCGAGTCGGCGAAGCGCAGGCAACCAACGCTCCGGGAGTTCCGCCGCGACGACCACGTCGCGCCCCGCCGCCACCTGCGACCAGAGCGGCGCGAGCGAACCGTCGGCCCTCGCCGACGGAGCGCGACCTCGATGCACACGCATGGCCCGCTCCACGCTCTCGCGGTCACCGCCGACGACTCCGTTCGCGCCCAGGAACGCGGCGTGGCTGCCCCCATGCACCGACGCCATCGCCGCCTCTCCGTCGATCTCCACGCTCCTCACGGCGCCCCCGCGGTCGCTCAGCACCGCTCGAACGCACTCGACCAGCTGCGTTCGGCGCTCGCTCCCCCGCGCCACCTCTCCGCGGGCCACGAAGCCGATGTGCGCGAAGGGTCGCTCGTCCGATCCTGTCGCGAAGATCACCGCGTCATCCACCAGCGCGAGCGGGTCGTAGCCGCACGTGCGCTCGATCCGGCGCGCCCCCGACGCCTCCTCCTGTGCCAGCGCCAGACGCCACACCGCGGAGTCCAGGAGCGCGTCGACGTCCACCCGGGCGACGACCCGCGCCTCTCCCGGCGCGACGGCCAGGGGATCGGTCGGGATCTCCCCCTCCCCGAAGACGCTCAGCGCCACGCCGCCCCCGACGACGACGAGCGCGGTGAGGATCAGCCACCGCGATCTCCGCCAGAGCTCCACGCTCAACCCTCCCCGCTCATCCCTGACCGCGGAGCGCACGCAAGAAGGCGTCGGCCTGGTCGAGCGGCACCCGCGTCAACCGGAGCGGCGGCCGCGATCGAGCGCTCACGTCCAGGACCACCCGGCCTCGCTTGCCCGGCACCAGCACGTCCAGCGCGAGATCCAGCGCGGCCCCTCCGAGGAGCAAGCCCGCCGCCAGCAGCAGCAACACGAGCTCACCGCTCCGCGCGCCGTCGAACAGCACCACGCCGCCGAAGAGGACACCGACCGCCAGCGCGACCACGCCGACCATCAGGTGCAGCGCCGGATAGCGCACCCGCCGACCCGCGCCGTCGAGCGCGTCGAGACGCCAGCGCTCCTCCCCGCCACGGATCACCCGCCCGAGCATGGACAGCTCGGTGCGCACCGTCACGGCGCCGCCGTTCAGGGTCAGCTCGGCCTTGCGCCGAACGCCGAGCAGGAACCCGAGCCCGCGGATCGCCCACGACAGGATCGCCCAGCCACTCAGCCAGCGCAGCAGCTCGAGCGCGCTCCCTCGGGGCGCTCGCCCCAGCTCTCCCTCCACCCGCGCGGGCGCCGTCGACAGCTCCGCAGCGCCATCCCCCGCGAGCGTGCTCGCCAGCAACCGGGTGGGCTCATCGAGGGCCGCCGAGCTGACGACGCGACGCAACGCGTCTTTCGATGCGACGGCGTTCGAGTCCGCGAGCGCGCTCAGGCGCCCGGCGTTCCTGGCCCGCACCTCGGGCCGCTCCCCATCACGGCCCGCGGCCTCGTCCACGACGGCCTGCGCGAGCTCGGCCCAGACGTCGGCCGCGCGTCCCTCCTCGAGCAAGCGATCGACGAACGGGTAGACCGCGTAGTCGGTGCAGAGCTCCAGCCAATCGGCGTGTCGCACGAAGCGCCAGACGCGCTCCTTGCGGTCCGCGTCCTTCGCGGCCGCCAGCCCGGCCACCGCGAAGGCCGCCACCAGCGCACGCTCGAGCGGCGTGTCCGGTCCCCGCTCGAGGATCGCCAGCAGGTTCCCGGCCTCGGTCGCGGCGGCCTCGCGCGTGACGCCATGGGCCTCCGCCCGCGCCGCGACGAGCTTCTCGCCCGCGTAAAAGGTCCGCCCCTCCGCCTGGCGCGAGAGCAGGTCCAGCGCGAGCGCGGCGAGCGGCGTCTGCACGTCGCCCGCCTCGCGCACGGCGCTCACCGCGCGCTCGATGTCGGGGGCTCGGACCGGCTGTGCCTCGCTCGCCATGGCGGCGGAAGATAGCAGAGCCGGCCCGAGGGCCAACGTGAGCCCGGAGCGGTCAGGCCTCCAGGACCTCGACCGCGTCGCCCACGCGCAGCGTCCCGGTGCCATCGTGCACGCAATTCTGCCCGAAGTAGACCTCACCTCCGCGCTTGCGAAAGCGCGCCAGCGTCGACAGGTGGCCCTTCGCCGCGAGGCCGCGATCCGGATCGACGTCGACGATCGAGCAGCGCCCGCAGGCCTTGCTCCCGTGGAACGTGATCGGCCCGATCCGGAACCGGGGCCACTCGTCCTCGGCGAAGGCCGGCGCGCCCTCGATGACGAGGTTCGGGCGGAAGCGCCGCACGTCCGCCTCTTCGCCGAGCTCCGCGGACATGGCCCCGAGGCTGCCGTCGCCCACGACGAGGAAGGGGAAGCCGTCGGCGAACGACACGAGGTCCCCTTCGCGCGCGTGGGCGCGGTCCACCTGGCGCCGGACCTCGCGCGGCATGCGCACGAGCCGCGCGGGCGCGCCGAGCGCGTCGGTCAGGAAGCGCGCCGCCTCGTCGCCCACGTCGAGCGCCGAGACGACGTCCTGCCAGACGGTCACTTCGCGCGCCGGGCCCTCGGCGTCGAGCGAGACCGAGATGCTGGACTCTCGATGCGTGACGCGCAGCTCGCCCGCCTCGATGTGCGCGCCGAGGCTCACCATGCGGGGGATCGTGCGCTGCGTGAGGAACCGGCCGTCGGGCCCGACGACCATGAATCGCCGGTCGTGCGCGAGCCCTCGATCGTCCACGTCGGCGGCGTCCACGCGGACGCCTGCGAGGCTCTTCACCGGGTGGATCCAGATCTGACCGAGTCGCACGCCGGGAGTCTGCGTCCGCGCCCACGCGACGTCGAGCGCGACGGTCTACAACCCGAGCTTCTCGCGAAGCGCCGCCAGCTCCTCGTCGACGCTGGGGTCGCGCTCGGGCGCCGACGCTTCCTTGGGCCGCGCGGTCTGATCGGGATCACCGAGCCGCTCGAGCCCGACCGGCAGCCCGGTCGGTCGCGCCCCCTCCAGCTCGCCGCGCGCCAGATCGCGGACCATCTCGATCGCGCGCGCCGCGCCGCCCGCCGCGTCGAGGCCGAGTGAAGCCGCCTTGCCGGCCTCGAGCGCCTCGTCGCGCAGCGCCGCGTCCAGGGTGACGGCGAGCGTCGCGGCCGAGTCCGCGATGGCCGCGAGGCCCCCCTCCTCGATGATGTGGGCGAGCCTCAGCTCGTCCCGTCGCGGCGGCACGAACACCAGGGCCGCCCCGGTCGCCAGCGCGCGGCTCGTCTCGGCGCCGCCGATCCGGCCGAGCACCGCGTCGGCCGCGCGGTACGCGTCGAGCGCGTCCGGCCCATCCGCGAACATCAGCGCGTCCAGCCCGTAGCCGGGCACGTGATCGCGCAGCCGCTTCGCGAGATCCGGGTCGCTCCCGACGTCGAAGAGCCAGCGCACTTCGCGCCGCACCAGCGAGAGCTGCACGAGGCTCGGAGCCAGGTCGTCCCGCTCGAGCGCGTGCGCGCGGACGACCACGCAGGGCTCCGCTCCGAGCCCGAGTCGCTCTCTCAGGGTCTCGGGCGCCTCCGCGGGAGACCAACCCTCGGGCGCGATCGGCCCGCACACGCGCACGCGATCACGACGGGCGCCGAGCGCGACGACGTCTGCGACCAGCGCCTCGTGCGGGACCAGCACGAGGTCCGCGTCGAGCTCACCCCGCCACTCCGCGCGCAGGAACGGAAAGACCGCCACCCGCATGGGGACCCGAGCCCGCGCGGCGCGCTCGAGCGACCCCGCGTCGAGCGCGATGACGATCTGGGCGTCTCCGATCGCGCCGGCTTCGGGCACGGGCAGCGCGATGGCGCCCGGAGACTCGGCCTCGGGTTCCTCGTTCGCGCCCAGCGCCCGCTCGAGGGCCGCCGCGATCCCGCGACGCACCGTCCCCGCGTCCGCCTCGTGAAGCACCGTGATCGAATCACTCACTCTGGTCCTCCGAGCTCTCCGGACCCGACCGATGGCGCAGGGGCTCGGACAGGGTAGCCGAGCCGGAGGCAGCTGCGCCGGGCCGTGCGAGGTCCCCTGCTTCCGCTTCCGCATCCGCTTCCGCTTCCGCTTCCGCTTCCGCTGCCGCCGCCGCATCCGCATCCGCATCCGCTTCCGCCGCCGCTTCCGCATCCGCCGCCGCATCCGCATCCGCTTCCGCTTCCGCTTCCGCTTCCGCATCCGCATCCGCTTCCGCATCCGCTTCCGCATCCGCGTCCGCGTCCGCTTCCGCATCCGCCGCCGCCGTCGCTTCCGCGCCCGATCCGGTTCCCGCGCCCGTTCCCGTTCCCGTTCCCGTTCCCGTTCCCGTTCCCGCTCCCGCTCCCGCTCCCGCTCCCGCTCCCGCTCCCGCTCCCGTTCCCGATTCCGTTCCCGTTCCCGTTCCCGTTCCCGTTCCCGCTCCCGACCCCGTTCCCGAATCCGTTCCCGTTCCCGGTCCCGATTCCGTTCCCGATCCGTCCTCGCTCTCCGCCGGCAGATCCTCACCACGCCCGACGACGACCACGGACGCCGCCGCCTTCGCCGACGCCATCTCCGCCGAGTCTGGCAAGCCCTCCTCTCCGAGCACGCCCGTCACCACCGCGCTCGGGTGCAAGTACACCTGACTCTTGCGGTACCAGGCGAGCAGGCGCATCACGAAGATCTTGGCCACCGCCGCGGCAGGCACGGACAGGAGCACGCCGAGGAAGCCGAAGAGCTCGCCGCCGACCATCAAGGCGATCAGGACCCAGATCGCCGGCAGGCCGACCTTGTCGCCGACGATGCGCGGGGTGATCACGAAGCCCTCGAGCACCTGGATGATGGCGTACGCGACCACGACGCCGACGATCTGGCCCCAGCCCTGCCAGCTGAGCAGGCACATCAGGAGCGCGAGGATGAGCGCCGTCGCGCCGCCGACGTAGGGGATGAACGAGATCAGCCCGGCCACGATGCCGATGGGGATGGCCAGCCGGACACCGACCAGCGAATAGGCCACCGAGTAGAGCACCGCGAGCGCGAGCATCACGAGCAGCTGGCCGCGGATGAACTGGCCGAGCACCTCGTCGACCTCGGTCGCGACGTCCACGACGAACGGCCGGTAGCGGAGCGGGACGAGGTCGCGGATGCCCGCCGTCATCTCGTCGAAGTCGTGCAGGAGATAGAAGGCGATCACCGGCACGATCAGGAGGCTCGTGATCACCGCGAGCACCGACGCGGTCCGCCCCCAGATCCACCCCGCCGCCGTGCCCATCACGGTCGCCGCCCTGCCCGCGAGATCCGTCGGCGCGATCTCGCCCGCGTCGCTGCCCGTCTCGACCAGCTGCCGCAGGTCCTCGAACGAATGCGGGACGGGGATCCCGTAGCTCGTGAGCAAGGGCTCCGCGGCGCGGCGCAAGCCCTCCAGCTTCTCGGGGAGCTCGTGCGCGAAGGCCACGACCTCGCGCACCACCATCGGGACCAGGACCAGCGCGCCCACGACCATGGCCCCCAGGGTCAGCGCGAGCAGGACCACGATGCCGAGCGCGCGCGGCAGCCCGCGGGCCTCGAAGCGGTCGACGAGCGGGTCGAGGAGGTAGGCGATGAGGAAGGCGAAGAAGATGGGCGTGAGCACGCCGCGCAGGGCGTAGATGGCCAGGCCGAGCCCGACGATCCCGATCGACACGAGCAGCCAGCGCGGGAACCGAACCCCCTCCGAAGTCGCCACGGCCTCTTCTAACACGCGGCGCCCGTCGATCTTCACCCTTCGCCGCCGGCGCCGTACCAGGTACCCTCCGACGGCAAAAGTGCGGGGAACATGAAGCGCATCGATTTCTACGTTCAACACCTCGTCCGGCACAACGCGACCGGCGTCGTGCTCACCTCCGGGGAGCCCGTGCTCTTCCAGTTCCCCACCGGGGAGCGGAAGTCGAACACGCCGATCGAGCACGCGCAGGTCTCGCAGCTGGTGCAGGAGGCGGCGCCTTCGGCGGCCATCGAGTCGCTGCGCTCGAGCGGGCGAGGCGAGTTCGAGCACACGGCGAGCGGTGGCGTGACGGTCCGGGTCTCCCTCGAGGCGCGCGGGCCCCGGGAGTGGGTCGTGACCTTGAAGCCGCAGGGGGCCGGCGCCTCGCAGGGCCGCCCGGCCGCGGTGGGCATCGCCGCGCCGCAAGCCGAGGCCGCCGCCGTGCGCGCCGACGCCCAGCGCGCGCCCGAGCCCCCGCCGCGCCCCACGGTCGAGGCCGTCCCCGGCGAGCCGAAGATCAACCGCATGCTCCGTCTCATGGTCGAGCTCGAGGCGTCCGACCTCCACCTCTGCACCGGCGTGGTGCCGATGGTCCGGC
The DNA here is from genome assembly GCA_040218145.1 of Sandaracinaceae bacterium. Taxonomy (GTDB): domain Bacteria; phylum Myxococcota_A; class Polyangia; order Polyangiales; family Sandaracinaceae; genus JAVJQK01. Next base: position 6,756 of record JAVJQK010000092.1, read on the forward strand.
TGCACGGCGAGATGCAGCCGCTCGAGGAGCGCGGGCCCTTCACGGCGGAGGAGCTCGAGGCGCTGCTCGGCGAGATCCTCCCGCCCCGGAACCGCGGCGAGTTCGACGGCACGAACGACACCGACTTCGCCCACACCATCCCCGAGCTGGCCCGCTTCCGCGCCAACTACTTTCGCGATCGTCGAGGCGTCGGCGGCGTCTTCCGGCAGATCCCGTTCGAGATCCTGCCGCCGGAGAAGCTCGGCATCCCGCCGCAGGTGCTCGACCTCTGCTACCTGACCAAGGGCCTCGTGCTCGTCACGGGCCCCACCGGCAGCGGCAAGTCGACGACCCTCGCCACGCTGATCGACGTCATCAACCAGAAGCGCGCCGATCACATCATCACGATCGAAGACCCGATCGAGTTCGTGCACCCCAACAAGCGCTGCCTCGTCAACCAGCGCGAGGTCGGCACGCACACGGACGGGTTCAAGAAGGCCCTGCGCGCCGCGCTGCGCGAGGACCCGGACATCGTGCTGGTCGGCGAGATGCGCGACCTCGAGACGATCGCGATCGCGATCGAGACCGCCGAGACGGGTCACCTGGTCTTCGGCACGCTCCACACCACGACCGCGCCCTCGACGGTCGACCGCATCATCGATCAGTTCCCCGCCGACCGGCAGGCGCAGATCCGCACGATGCTCAGCGAGTCGCTCAAGGGCGTCATCGCGCAGGTGCTCTGCAAGCGGAAGGGCGGCGGGCGCGTCGCCGCCTACGAGGTGCTCATCGCCAACGCCGCGGTGCAGAACCTCATCCGCGAAGGCAAGACCTACCAGCTCGTCAGCACGATGCAGACCGGCAAGAAGCAGGGCATGCAGACGATGAACGATCACCTCTTCCACCACGTGAAGAGTGGGCTGGTGGAGCCGCTCGAGGCGTACATGAAGTCGACCGACAAGAGCGGCTTCCGCGAGATGCTCACCCGCGAGGGGATCCAGCTGAAGCTGGAGTGAGCCCCGAAAAGGCCTCATGCTGATCGCGTGGGGTGAACGCGAAACAGAGGTGGCCGGACGAGGGGCGCCTCACCCGGCGTGAGCCCGTGGGCGACGAAGAGCTCGCGGCGCTCGGCGCGCTCATGCTCGGCGGCGTCGCGAGCGTGCCCGGCATGATCGCCGCCGGTCCCGTGGGCGCGCTGGTCGGCATCGCGGCCGCGGCGAGCGTCTTCGGCTACACGGAGCTGAAGCGCTGGCTTCACCGCGACGGAGCGCGCACGTTCGCGATGCGCCGACGCATCCGCGCCCTCGGTCACCCTTCCCCCATCGGTCGCGCCCGCCCCGGGCTCCGCCGCGTCGAGGGGCGCATCAAGATCCTCGAGCCCTGCGACCTCGACGGGCCGTGCGCCGGGTGGTGGGCGCGCCGCATCGAGACCGAGCGCCGCTTCGACGGGCTGAGCCGATCGGGGCGCCACGTGCACGTCTTCGAGGAGCGGCAGAGCTGCGGCAACCTCGCGATCGTCGACGAGACTGGCGTGGCCATCGTGGTCGGCTCGCGCGCCACCCTGTGGTGCGAGTCGGCCTTCGCGATCTTCGGTCCGGGCGGGGGTCTGCTGCGCCTCGACGAAGGAGACCACGTGGAGGTCGTCGGGCTCGCGCGCCGCGGGGAGAGCCAGCGGGTGAGCGGCGACGCGCCGAGCAGCTACCGCCACGCGGCGCGCTGCCTGCTCTTCGATCAGTCGCCCTTGGTGATCGTGCGAGAGCCGCGCCGCGTCGAGTGACGGCGGACGAGATCGCCGGCCTTCACGTCGGGCTTCTGGAGCATGCGAGGCTTGTTGCGCGGACCGCCCAGCTTCGGACCGAGGACCTTCCAGACGAGATAGACCAGCGCGAGGACCCAGACCGCGATGGCGGCGCCCACCTGCCAGCTCACGAGAGGCCAGCTCACGAGAAACCCAATAGCAAGCCGCCTTGATAGGTGATCAGCGCCCCGACGTACGCGAGCGCGGTCATGTAGACGACCATGAACAGCGGCCACTTCCAGGTGCCGCTCTCGCGCTTGATGACGGCCAGGGTGCTCATGCACTGGGCCGCCAGGACGAAGAACACCATGAGCGCGAACCCGCTCAGCGGGGTGAAGAGCAGGCTCCCGTCGTCGCGGCGCGCGTCCCGGAGCGCGTCGCGCAGAGGCACGCTCTCCTCGTCCTCTTCTTCGCCGATCCCCCAGACGATCCCGAGGGTGCTGACGAGCACCTCGCGCGCGGCGAAGGAGCCGATCAGCCCGACCCCGATCCGCCAGTCGAAGCCGAGCGGCGCGATCACCGGCTCGATGGCGTGCCCGAGCTTGCCCGCGGCGCTGTGCGGCAGCTGCGCTTCGGCCTCGCGCGCGTCGAGGGCCCCGAGCCGCTCCGCGAGCGCGTCGCCGGAGAGCGCCTCCGCCGCGTCCGCGCGGAGCCCGTCGAAGCGCGCGGTCACCGCGTCGTTGGTCGGATACGAGAGCAGCCCCCAGAGCACGATCGTGATCGCGAGGATGATGGTGCCCGCGTCGACGAGGAAGCTCTTCACGCGACGCCACACGGCGGAGGCCACGTTGCGGGCGCCCGGCACCCGATAGGGCGGCAGCTCCAGGACCAGGGCCGGGCGCGGGCCGCGCAGCACCGTGCGACGCATCACCGCGGCCGCGCCGAGGGTGGCCACGACGCTCAGCGCGTACATCGTGAAGAGCACGAGCGCGCCCATCGACAGGACGCCGAGCACGCGCTCCTCGGCGGGGAAGATCACCGCGATCACGAGCGCGTAGATGGGCAGGCGCGCGCTGCAGCTCATCAGCGGGAGCGCCAGCATGGTCACGAGCCGGTCACGACGGTTCTCGATGGTACGCGTCGCCATCACGGCCGGGACGGCGCAGGCGAAGCCGCTCAACAGGGGCACGAACGCCTTGCCGTGCAGCCCTACGCCGCTCATCACGCGATCGATGACGAACGCGACGCGCGCGAGGTAGCCGCTGTCCTCGAGCACCGCGATGAAGACGAAGAGGAGCGCGATCTGCGGGACGAAGACCACGACGTTGCCGACGCCCGCGATGACGCCGTCGACCAGGAGGTTCGTCAGGGGCCCGGCGGGGAGCGACGCGACGGTCAGCCCCTGAAGCCCGCCCACCGCGTCCTCGATGAGCCCGATCAGCGGATCCGACCACGCGAAGAGCGCCTCGAAGAGCACGAACATCACGGCCGCGAACACGAGGAAGCCGAGCACCGGGTGCGTCAACACGCTGTCGAGGCGGTCGGTCAGCGCCCGTCGCGCGCCGCCCACCGGGGCCTTCACGGCGCCCTGCACCCAGCGATCGATGCGGGCGTAGCGGGCCTCGATGAGCTCCCGGTCGAGGTCTCGCCCCGCCGCCTCGGCCCGCGCCCGGACCTGCTCGACGACCTCGCGGAGCTGCGGCGGGATCCCCTCCAGCTCGTCGCCGCCGAGCGAGAGCAGCGCCCAGGTGGCGCGCGCGCGGATCGCGGCGCTCCGCTCGTCCGGGTGAATCGCGCGGACGACCGCCTCGACCTCAGGCGCGTCGTCCGCCAGCGCGCCGTCGAGGGGCTCCGGGTCGCGCTCGGGCGGCGGCTGCTGTGCCAGCGCGGCGTCGACCGCCGCCGCGAGCGCGCCGAGCCCTTCGCGCCGGACGGCCGAGATCGACACCACCCTCGCCCCCGTGGCCTCCGCGAGGGCCGCCTCGTCGACGCTGATCCCGATCTTGCGCGCCTCGTCGATCATGTTGAGCGCGATGACGGTCGGCCGACCGGTCTCGACGATCTGGAGCGCGAGGTAGAGGTGCCGCTCGAGCGCGGTCGCGTCCGCGACGACGATCACCGCGTCCGGCGCGTGCTCGTCCGGCGGGAGGATGGCGTCGACCGCGACCTGCTCCTCGGGCGAGCGCGCGCTGAGGCTGTAGGTGCCGGGCACGTCGACGAGTTGCACCGCGCGCTCCGCGGCCTTCCACGGGCCCGTGCGCCGGTCGATCGTGATCCCCGGGTAGTTCCCCGTTCGGGCGCGCGCCCCCGTGAGCGCGTTGAAGAGCGTCGTCTTGCCCGCGTTCGGGTTGCCCGCGAGGGCGACGATGGGCACGCCGCGGGCCGCGGTCGGGAGGACCGGCGCGGCGCTCACGAGATGGCTTCCGCGGCGGCGACCGCGGCCGCCTCGCGGACATCGCCCAGCCTCACGCCCGCCGCCTCGCGCCGACGGATGCTCAACGAGTAGCCGCGGAGCCGGAGCTCGATCGGGTCGCCGAGGGGCGCCACCCGCACGACGCGGACGCGGGTGCCGGGCAAGAGCCCCATCTCCATCAGGCGACGCGCCACTCCGCGCGGGCACGCGACGTCGACCACGGTCGCTTCGGCGCCGACGGGAAGGTCGGCGAGGGTCGGGCCTTGGTCGTTCACGGCGGAATGATAATCGTTCTCGGAGCCACGGCAACCGCGCCGTGTGAGCAGACATCCGACCTCCGTGGGGAAATACCCCTCGCTCGTGGCCCCCCGGCGGATTACACTGGGCGAGGATGTTTCCGGAAAGAGCGGATGTGAGCGAATCCACGTCGCCGGGAGGGCGGGTGGCGAGCGCGGTGGCCGAGGCCGTCGGTGCGTTCGCGGCGCCCAGGATGCGGGCGCGTGTGCTGAGCCTCGCGCTCCGGTGGGCCCGCCGTCCGGACATCCCCGAGTGGGGTCCCGACGTCCGGGAGTTCGTGGAGGGGCCGCTGCTCCGCGCGGCCGAGGAGCTCCTCGGGGTGGATCTCGGCGCCGCCATCCGCGACGAGCTCGCGCCGATGGTGCGCATGATCGACGACGCGGAGCGCTCGGGCGTCCGCAAGAGCGTGCCCGCGCCCCCGGCGATGCCGCGCATGGACTACGCGCCCGCGCCGCCCGTGCTGCCGACGCCTCCACGGCGGGAGCAGCGCAACATGGCGACCGATCCGGCGCCGCGCTCCCTCCCCATCGTGCTGGTGGCGAGCGACGATCCGAGCGCCGTCGAGGCGCTGAGCTCTGCGCTCGCGGGGCACGCCACGATCGAGCCGGTCCGCGACGCGCTGGCCATCATGGAGGGCCTGGGCGGCGCGGACGCCGCGGTGGTGGTGATGGACTGCCGGCGCCCGGTCGTGCGGGTGGAGACCCTGCTCGCCCTCTCACCCGAGCTCCCCGCCGACAGCCGCGTCGTGCTCTGGGGCGAGCCGCGCACCCTCGACCAGTCGCTGAAGATGCTCGGCATCGGCCTGCCGCCCTCGTGGGTGCGCTGCGGGCGCGAGGCGCGCGAGGACGACGTCGCGGCCGTGTGCCGCGTGATCTCCACCTGAGCGCGTGGTAGCCCCCGAGCGCATGTCCGCCCCCGAGCTCGCGCCGCCCTTCCCCGACGTCGACGCCACCGCGGCGGGGCTCGAGGCCGCCGACTACCTCGCCGACCGGGAGACGGCCGTCGTCGCGTGGCTCGCCGGGCAGCTCGGCCGCCCGCTCCTGCTCGAGGGTCCCCCGGGCGTGGGCAAGACCGAGCTCGCGAAGGCGGTCAGCCGCGCGACGGGCCGTCCGCTCCTTCGTTTGCAATGCTACGAGGGGCTCGACGAGGCGAAGGCGCTGTACGAGTGGGAGTACGGCAAGCAGATGCTCTACACCCAGCTCGTCCGGGACTCGGTCGCCCAGACCGTGGCCGGCGCGAAGGACCTCGGCGAGGCGGTCGACCGCGTCGCGGCGCACGAGGCGGCGTTCTTTCACGAGCGCTTCCTCGTCGCGCGACCGCTCCTGGCCGCGCTCCGGAGCGAGACCCCGGTGGTCCTGCTCGTCGACGAGGTCGACCGCTCCGATCCCGAGCTCGAGGCAATGCTGCTCGAGGTCCTGAGCGACTTCACGGTGAGCATCCCCGAGCTCGGCACCCTGCCCGCCAAGAGCCGCCCCTACGTGGTCCTGACGAGCAACGCGACGCGCGAGCTGACCGAGGCCCTGCGTCGCCGCTGCCTGCACCTCGTGCTCGACTTCCCGTCCGAGGCCCGCGAGCTCGCGATCGTGCGGCGCCGCGTCCCCGAGGCCGGCGAGTCTCTGACGAAGCAGCTCGTCGCCTTCGTCCAGTCGGTGCGCCAGCTCGACCTTCGCAAGACGCCGTCGGTGGCCGAGACCCTCGACTGGGCGCGCTCGCTCGTGCTGCTGGGCGCGCCCTCGCTCGATCCGAAGCTCGTGCGCGAGACCCTGGGCGTGCTGCTGAAGCACCGCGAGGACGCGGCAAAGGTCGCCGGGTCGCTCCGCTCGCACCTGCCCTGATCGGCCTCAGTCGGCCATCAACGCTTCGATCAGCGCGTCGTCGTCCAGCGGCGTGAGCGCGGCGTCCCCCTTCTCGAGCGAGCCACGCAGCCACTCCCAGTGGGGCCCACGGTTGCGGCAGCCCTGCGCTCGCTCTCGCTCCGTGCAGAGCACGCGCACGTGGAAGTGGTCGTCGTGGGGGCTGGCGTCGGCGGGCTGGTGCAGGACGAACGCGGCGCGCGCGATGGCGCGCGGATCGGGCTCGTGCGTCTCGGCCCAGCGCAGGAGCCGCGCCTTGACCCCACGGCTGACGAAGATCCACTGCACCGCCCAGTCCTCCTCGAGCAGGAGCGTGCGCACGAAGTGCCAGTTGCGCGCGTCGTCGAAGAGGAACAGCTCCGGCGCCCCGCCCTCGCGGCGGTCGACCGCGTAGCCGAAGCGGTTGTAGGCGAGCCAGCCGCGGCCCTCCCGCGAGCGGCCGCTCGGATCGGTGACGTAGAAGAGCACGTCGGCGTCGCGCCCCGTGCGGTGGCTCCCGTGTCGATGATGGCGGCCGCCTCCCGGGGACGAGAGATCGCCGATGCGCACGGGCGCGCTGCCGGGGAACGCGCCGGCCACCGCGGCGGCCGCGCCCTCGAGGGCGGACACGAGGCGGGGGGTCCCGAAACGGGTGGCCTCACCCGGGCGAGCCCGCACGTATCCCTCGCCGCGGTCGGGCAGCGAGCGCCCCTCGTGGAGCACGCCGTCGTTCGTCACGCCTAGCGAGAGCGGCTCGTTCGGGGCCGGAACCAAGCCCAGACAACCCGTGATCAGCACGAAGGCGACGGGCACGGCGCGGCGACGGAGCATGCCCTCGGGATAACACGCGGCTTGACGGCGGGCGTGGGCCACGTAGAAACCCGGGTCCGATGGAAGACGAGCTCGAGCCGATGGGCCAGCTGGCCGCGCACCTCGACCGGGGCTGGGACCTCGTTGCGAAGGGCGACCTGCGCCGGGCGACGATGAGCGCCGAGAAGTCCCTCGAGCTCGACGAGACCTCCCCCGAGGCCCACAACCTGCTGGGCTACATCGCCCAGGCCGAGGGGCAGGACGAGGACGCGCTCGAGCACTACCGCCACGCCCTGGAGCTCGACGAGGGCTACGTGGACGCGATGCTGAACGCGGCCGACGTGCTCGTCCGGCTGAAGGACCACGACGGCGCGCTCTCGATGGTCCACGAGGCGCTCGACTGGCTCCAGGAAGACGAGATCGACGAGCGCACCGACGCGATGCTGGTCGAGCTGGACATCCACCTCTTCCGGGGCGAAGCCGAGGCCGCGGCGAGCGTGGCGCGTGATCTGCCGACCGGGCCGTTCGAGAACCCCGGCCTCGTGCTCCACGTCGGGCGCGCGAAGCTCGACACGGGCGACCTCGACGGCGCGGAGCCGCTCGTGCTCGAGGCGATCGCGCAGCAGCCGCCCTCGTCGGACGCGTTCTACTATCACGGGCTGATCCGCGAGCAGCGGGACGATCCGCGCGGCACGCTGCTGGCCTTCCTGCAGGCGCGTGAGCTCGACGCGCGCACGCCCCCCATGCCCTGGAGCCTCCCGCGGGAGCAGCTCGAGCAGCGCGTGCAGGCCGTCTTCGCCGGCTTGCCGGCCGACCTGACCAAGGTGCTCGAGGGCGCCCTCGTGGTGGTGACGGATCTGCCCGGCGCCGAGATCGTCGCCGATGGCGTCGATCCGCGCCTCCCGGTGCTCCTCGACGTGCCGGCCGAGGAGGCCGAGGCGCCCACGCGTGTGGTCCGGGTGTTCCTCTACCAGCGCAACATCGAGCGCGTCGCGGCCGGGGTCCTCGAGATCGACGAGGAGATCCGCCGCGCCCTCGAGGCGGAGCTGCGCGCGACGTTCCCGCACCTGGCCGCCGAGGACGCGCCGCCGCCCCCCGAAGAGGGCTGAACGACTACCCGAGCGCGCCCCAGACGCGCTCCATGTCGGCGGGCCAGGGCAGCGAGAGCTCGATCGGGGGGCCCTCCACCGCGGGCAGCTTCAGCCACGCGCAGTGCAGCATCACCCGGCGCGCGGTGACGACGCGGCCGTCGCCGAGCACCACGCGGCGCTCGCCGCCGTAGCGCACGTCCCCGAGGAGCGGCGCGCCCGCGTCGGCCGCGTGCACGCGTAGCTGGTGCGTGCGGCCGGTGCGCGGCGTGAGCCAGAGCGTGACGCCGTGCGCGGCGCGAGCGTGCACCCGATAGAGGGTCTCCGCGCGCTGGACGCGCTCCCCCTTCGCGCCGGGATCGACGGCGACGCGGAGACGTCGGTCGCGCGGGTCGATCGCGATGGAGCGGCTCCAGCTGCCCTCCTCGGGTGAGGGAGCGACGCGCGCGATGCCGAGGTAGCCCCGGCCGTACTCGCCGCGGCGGCGGGCCTCGCGCAGCGTCGCGTTCCCCTGCTTGGTCCTGGCGAAGGTGACGAGTCCGCTGACCTCGGCGTCGAGCCGGGACGTGGGGTGGAGCTTCTGCCCGAACCGAGCCTCGGCGCGCGAGGTGAACGAGGCCTCGCCCGCCGGCGACGTGGTGGGCACGCCGCTCGGCTTCGCGAGCACGAGCAGGTGGGCGTCCTCGTAGGCGACCTCGATGGGCGCGCCGCTATCGGGCACGGGAGAGCACCCGCACGGTGCCTGCGCCGCCGTCCACCTCGACCTCGTCGCCCGTCTGGATCGAGCGCGTGCCGCCCTTGACGTTCACCACCGTCGGCACGCCGTACTCGCGCGCGACGACGGCCGCGTGGCTCAACGGGCCACCCAGGTCGGTCACCACCGCGCCGGCGACCAGGAAGAGCGGCGACCAGCCGACGTCGGCGTAAGGGGCGACCAGGATCTCGCCCGCCTCGAGGGTGTCGGCGTCGGCGGGGCTCATCAGCACCCGCGCCTTTCCGACCGCCACGCCGCTGCACGCCGCGAGCCCGGTCAGCGCGTCCGAGGGCGCGCCCTCCGCGGTCGGCGCGGGCGGGAACCCGACGAAGGTGTCGGGGGGATCGGGCAGCGCGCGGTCGCGCTCGAGCTGCAGGCGCCGCCGCGAGATCAGGGGCTCGACACGCTCGACGTCACCACGCAAGAAAGCGTGCATCTCTTCGACGGATAGATAGAACGCGGCCCCCGGGCCGATCCCCGGCTCCCGCACCATCATGCGGCGAGACGCGTCGAGGCCGACCGCGCGGTAGAGCCCGAGCACCTGCACCACGTGCGACCGGAGCCGCTCCCGGAGCCGGGTGAAGCGCTGCACGAGGGCGAGCAGGTGGCGCATCGCGACCTTCGCGGGGCCGGGCATGCGCCGCTCGAGCTCGGCCGCCGCGCGATCCCGCACCGCGCGCTGGCGGCGCTCCACGTCGAGCGGGCTCGCCCCGTTCTGACGCATCAGGTGCGCGCGCAGCGTGGCGAAGGGCAGCGTCGGATCCTCGGCCCAGCGCGCCTCGGCGATCTCGGCCTCCCGCGCGCCGCGATAGCCGTACGCGGTGAAGAAACGATCGAGCGCGCGGCGGGTCGGCCCCTCGGGCAGCAGCGCGACGCGGAGCGCCGAGGCCTCGTGGGCCAACAGCACCTCGCGCGCCGCCGCGTCCGCCTGCGCGGTCTCTGCGATGTGCCAGAGCGTCAGGCCAGGGGCGGCGCTCTCGACGTCGCTGAGCCCCGTCAGCAGCTCCCGCTCCACGCGCTCGGCCTGGTCCTTGAAGATCACCTGCAGCACGCCGCGCATCAGCAGCACGGTGGCGAGCAGGTTCCCGTACACGTTGAGCATGACGAGGCCGCTGTCGTCGAGCAGCCGCTCCACGCGATGGAGCACCCGATCGAGCCCGCTGCTCGAGAGCACGCGGAAGTCGATCGCCAGGAGCCGCCCGCGCTCCTCGGCGAAGCCCTTGTCGAAGCGCTTCACCCGCTCGGTCAGCCCCGCGTTCTGCCGGAGGTAGCGCGCGACCGTCAGCGGCAACCGGAGCACGAAGCCGGTCGAGCCCTGGGACTCCACCTGCATCTCGAGGTGGGCCTCCTCGCCCCCGCCGCCGAGCGCGAGCAGGGTCTTGGGCCGCAGCCCGGGCACCTGCGAGGCGATCTCCATGAACTCGGTGAGGTTCAGATAGATGCGGCCGCGGAAGCTCCCGACCAGCTCGGCGTCGCGGGGCACGCGGCAGCCGAGGGCGCCGAACGCGCGGCGGAAGCCTCGCTCGGAGAAGTCGCTCAGCACCGACCAGGTCATCGGCGTCGCCACGCCCGGCAGCGCCTCGCCCACGTTGACGTTCGACCAGACGATGCGCCCGCGCTCACGCCCCGCGCGACGCTTGGAGGCCCTCCGGGGCGGTCGCGAGAGCGCGGTCACCGGTCGCGCCTGGAGCAGGAACACGGTCCCCCCGACCGCGGCCCACTCGATGTCTCGCGCGTCGTCGAAGTGCCCCTCGACGCGGCGGCCGAGATCCACGAGGGCGGCCAGGAGATCCTCGCCGAGGCACTCCAGCTCGCGCTGCGCCTCCGGGACCTCCTCCTCGGCCACGCCGTCGGGGAGCCAGCGCGAGGCGAGCGCCTTCTCGCCCACCACGCGATCGCGCACCCAGCCCGTGGCCTTGTCGACGCGATAGGTGTCCGGCGAGACGCGCCCGTCCATGACCAGGTTGCCCAGCCCGTAGGAGGCGTTGATGACCATCTCGCCCGGGTCGCCGCTGAGCGGGTTGACCGTGAAGAGCGCGCCGGCGACCTCGGCCGGGACCATCGCCTGGACGACGATCCCGATGCCGGCCTCGCGCGCCTCGTCGAGCGGAAGCGTGCGCAGGTACGAGATCGCGCTCCGCGTCAGCACGCTGCTCCAGCACGCGCGCACGGCCGCGAAGAGCTCCTCCTCGGTGCGCACGCCGAGCACCGTCTCGTGGAGACCGGCCGCGCTGGACGCCTCCTGATCTTCGCGCGTGGACGACGAGCGCACCGCGACCGCCACCGCGCCCTCGGCCCGCAGAGCGCTCAGCGCCTCTCTCAAGGCGGCCTTCGTGGCGTCGGGCAGCGGGGCCGCGAGCGCCTGGCCGCGGAGATCTTCGAGCCGTCCGTCGGTGAGCGCGCGCTGCGGCGCGGTCAGGAGCGTGCCCGGCTGATCGGTCTCGGCCAGCGCCCCCGCGAAGAAGTCGGCCGCGGCCCGCGCCTCGAGCGCATACGCCGCGGGCACGGGGAAGCCCGCCCGGGCGAGCGCGGCGAGGTTCTTCGCCTTGCCTCCGAAGGCGTCTGCCTTGCGGGGTACGATGGACTCGATTCGGCGGACGAGGGCGCTCATCTCGAAAGGGCCGCGAGGATACGCTCTGTGGTGCCGAAGCGCGACCCGCGGCCGCCCCTCACCTCGTTTCTCGCGTCGCGAGGGGCTAGACCCGAATCAAGCGCTTCGCGCTTGCTCCGGGCCTAGCCATTCTAGTCAGGGGCTTTTCGCAAAAGCCCCTCGCTGCGGCGGCAAAGCCGCCTTCGCTTCACCCGAAAACGACGCGCCTGCGGCGCTTCTAGCCCCCAATACAGGCACATTGTGGAACCAGGCGCTGGATTTGGGGCTAGAGTGGCGCGCGTCGGAGATCTCATGGCTCGCTTTTTCCTGCCCGCGCTCTCGCTCACGCTCCTCGCCTGCGCCCAGGGCGGCGGCGGAGGGGACCCGACCGACTCGGGCGTCGTCACGCCGCCCATGGACGCCGCGACTGCGCGAGACGCCGACGCGCCCGCGCCGGACACGGGCGTCACGCCCACCGACGACTCCGGCGTGCGCACCGACGGCGGCCCAGAGCCCGACGCGGGGCGCGACGAGGACTCCGGCGTCACGCCCCCCGACTCCGGGGTCACGCCCCCCGACTCCGGGGTCATGACCGGCTGCCGGAGCGCGGCCGAGTGCGACGACGGGCTCTACTGCAACGGCCCGGAGCGCTGCGAGCTCGGCCGGTGCGTGGCGGGCACACCGGCCGTCTGCGACGACTCGATCGCGTGCACGCGAGACCGCTGCCTCGAGCCGAGCTCCGGCAGCACCCCGACCTGCGACTACACCCCGGACGACTCCCGCTGCCCCGGCACGGAGATCTGCGGCGCCAGCGGCTGCACCGCGACGTGCAGCGAGACGCCCTGCCGGCTCGTGGCGACCCAGTGCGGCTGCCCGAGCGGCCAGGGCTGCTACCTGAACGGCGGCACCCGGCTGTGCGCCACCGCGGGGAGCGCGGGCGAGGGCGCGAGCTGCTCGGGGGTCTCGAGCTGCACGCCGGGCTTGATCTGCATCAACATCAGCAGCGGCGCGACGGCCGTGAACCAGTGCAACCGCTTCTGTGACTCCGACGCCGACTGCGTCGGGGGCGGCTCGCTCTGCACCTACACGCTCAACGACGGCATGGGCGGGACGGTGCCGGGCGTACGCGTCTGCTCGAAGGCCTGCGATCCGGTCGCGCGCACCGGCTGCCGCAGCGGCGCCGCCTGCCACATCTTCCGCGAGTCGATGGGGGCGATGCGCGCCTTCCTCGACTGCGCCGCGCCCGTCGGCTTCGGCACGCAGGGCGCATCGTGCACCGACAACGGCGACTGCGCGAGCGGCTACGCGTGCGCGGGGACGCCGGGCACCTGCCTGCGCTACTGCGACAGCGCGGGCACGATCGGCACCGCGGGCGGCTGCCGATCGAGCGAGGCCTGCTACGGCTTCGCCACGCCGCTCATCGTGGCGGGCACCGAGTACGGCGTCTGTGACGCGTGGCCGTAGCGTCTCAGCGTCGGCCCTTGAAGCCCATCATGTCTTGAATGACGCCCTCGGAGGCCTCGGCGATCTCCCTCTCTTCGCGCATCCGATCGGCGCAGTCCTCGCAGAGCTTGAGCGTCTTGCGACCCACCTTGAGCTTCACGACCTCGTCGGCTTCGATCTCGTCCTCACACTCACGACAGACGGGCATCCGCGCCTCCTTTTTCCGGGCCACCGGCATTCGTGCTTGCCAGCCGGGACGGCTAATTCTACTTCTCGCTGGGCCCGGGGCCCAGGGCCCAACTTCTCCTAGCCGAGGTATCGCGCAGTGGACGAGCAGATCGAGCAGATCCTGGACTTCTGGTTCGGCGAGCCCCCCGAAGGCGAGGAGCGACCCAGCGGGCACGAGCTGTGGTGGCAGAAGAGCGCCCGCGTCGACCGACTCATCGAGAAGCGGTTCGGCAAGCTGGTCGAGAAGGCGCGCTCGGGCGCGCTCGACGGCTGGACCTCCAGCGCGAAGGGCCGCCTCGCGGTGATCCTGCTCCTCGACCAGTTCGGGCGGAACATCTACCGAGAGCAGCCCGAGGCCTATCTCGGAGATCCGAAGGCCCTCGAGCTCTGCTACGACGGCCTGGACGAAGCGATGGACCGCGCGCTCACCACGCCGCAGCGCTGCTTCTTCTACATGCCGATGATGCACGCCGAGGACGTCGACGCGCAGCTCGCCTGCGTCGAGACCTTCCAGGAGCTCGTGGCCGAGACGTCCGGTGAAGACAAGGAGATGGCCGAGTCCTTCCTCCGCCACGCCGAGCAGCACCGAGACGTCGTCGAGCGCTTCGAGCGCTTCCCCACCCGCAACGCCATCCTCGGTCGCCAGTCCAGCTCGGAGGAGTCCGCCTACCTCCAGCAGTCCGGCGCGCTGTAGTTCTCTGGAGGGTCTGAACGCAGACCCTCCCCCCATTGGGCGAAGCGCCAATGGGGCCCCCCTCCCGACTACGGCGATTCGCGCGCTCCGCGCGCTCGGTCGCCGACCCCAGCGCGGGGCGCTGGGTCCCCCGCGGCTCGCGCTTTCGCTACGCGAAAGCTGGCCGCCCGCTGCCGCGGAAGACTTGATTCATCTGCTGGCGCGGCTCGCGGTCGCGGAGGCGGTCGCGGAGGCGGTCGCGGAGGCGGTCGCGGAGGCGGTCGCGGAGGCGGGCGCGGAGGCGGGCGCGGAGGCGGGCGCGGAGGCGGGCGCGGAGGCGGTCGCGGAGGCGGTCGCGGAGGCGGAGGCGGAGGCGGGCGCGGAGGCGGAGGCGGGCGCGGAGGCGGGCGCGGAGGCGGAGGCGGGCGCGGAGGCGGGCGCGGACGCAGAGGCGGAGGCGGGCGCGGAGGCGGTCGCGGAAGCGGTCGCGGATGCGGAAGCGGTCGCGGATGCGGAAGCGGTCGCGGATGCGGAAGCGGTCGCGGAGGCGGAAGCGGTCGCGGAGGCGGTCGCGGAGGCGGTCGCGGAAGCCGCAGTGGAGGCCGAGCGACGCGAAACAGCGGCCGCCGCGGACCCAGCCGGAGCGACAGCAGCGGGCCCGTCTCGGAGCGAGCGGGGGTGAGGGGCATCGGCGGGCCCGGCGCGCTGGGCGCCGACGGCACGCGCGGAGAACCTCGAGAGCGAGCGCGAGAGTGACTCCGACTGCAGCCGGAGCCACCCTCGCTTGGCTCACCCGCGATGCATCAACTTCCACATCGTCGCGCGCGCCTTGTCCGCCCAGTCCGCAGGCCCTTCGACCGCCTCGTCGCTCACGTACCCCAGCGCCGCCGCGGAGAGCAGCCACACG